>JBBDNI010000023.1:3933-27103 GCA_040877645.1 Chloroflexota bacterium | reverse complement strand
CGCGATCTGGCGATGACGCTCGAGGAGCGGAGGCCACCCGTCACCCAGCTCCTCGGCGAGGCGAGTCGATCCCTCGATGTCGGTGAACAGGAAGGTGACGGTCCCGGTCGGAAGGTTGGCCACGCGCGCAGTGTCGCCTCCGGACCCGCGCAGGGCAACTCCCGCCGATCCCCTCCGTCGGCTCGGCTACGCTGCGCGGCGATGAACTTCTCACTCTTCGGGGCGCTCGCCGATCGGCCTGTCATGACGGCGGTGCTCGGAGCCATGTCGATCGCCTTCTCGGGCATCCTGGTCCGCCTGGCGAACGTCGAGCCGGCGACCGCGGCCATCTTTCGCTGCGCGTATGCCCTCCCGGCCCTGGGACTGATCGCCTACCTCGAGCGACGCACGCACGGCCCGCGTCCGGCGGCGCAGGTGCGCCTGGCGATGCTCGCCGGCGTGTTTCTGGCGCTCGACCTCGTCGTCTGGCATCACACCATCGGGCTGGTGGGTGCCGGCCTCGCCACCGTGCTGGGGAACACGCAGGTGGTGATCGTCGGGGTCCTCGCCTGGCTGATCCTGAGGGAGCGGCCGCCGACGCGGACACTGCTGGCCATGCCGGTGGTGCTGGTCGGGGTGGTACTCATCTCGGGCGTGATCGGCACCGGCGCCTACGGCACCAATCCCGAGCTCGGCGTGATCCTGGGTCTGTTCACGGGCCTCGCGTACGCCGGGTTCCTGCTCGTCCTGCGCCGCGGGAACGCCGACCTGCAGCGGCCGGCCGGGCCGCTCTTCGAGGCGACGCTCGTCGCCGCGATCGCCTCGCTGGCGATCGGCCTGCCGCTGGGAGAGGTGAACCTGGTCCCCAGCTTGCCGGCCCACGCCTGGCTGATCACGCTCGCGCTGACGTCGCAGGTCGTCGGCTGGCTGATCATCAGCGTCTCGCTGCCACGCCTTCCGGCCGCGCTGACGAGCGTGATCCTGACGCTCCAACCGGTCGGATCGGTGCTGCTGGCGATGCTGCTGCTGAGCGAGGCCCCGTCGGTGGTCCAGCTGCTGGGCGCCGCGACGATCCTGGTCGGCCTGATGCTCGCCACCCTCCGCCTCCCGGGTGAGCCGCGGCGCCAGCCGGTGGCCGAACCGGAGATCGGCTGACGCTATGGTTGGCCCGATGTCTGCCGAATCGTTTCTGCTCACCGGGCGAGGCCGGTTGCTGTTGCCGCAGCCGTATGACGGGCCGACGCCGTGGGCGATCGACGTGCGTGGCGGCAGGATCGCGTGGATCGGACCGGTAGCCGACGCGCCCGCGGCTGACGCCGTCACCGACCTCGCGGATGCGCTGGTCACGCCCGGACTGGTGGATGCGCACACCCACCCTGCCTTCGTCGGCGACCGATCGGACGAGACCGCGGCTCGGCTAGCCGGGGCGCCGTACACCGGCGGCGGGATCCTGCGAACCATGGCCGCAACCCGCATCTCCTCCGACGACGAGCTGCGGGCCGCGATCGAGGGCCGGTTACAGGCTGCGCTGGCCGCGGGCACGACCACGGTCGAGTGCAAGTCGGGCTACGGGCTCTCGACCGATGAGGAGCTGCGATCGCTGCGCCTGATCAGCGAGGCGGCGGCGGCGGTCTCGATCCACGTCGTGCGCACCTTCCTGGGCGCGCACGCCGTCCCTCCCGAGGCGGCGTCGATGGAGGCATACGCCGCAACCCTGGTCGACGAGATGCTCCCCGCCGTTGCCGCCGCTGGGACCGCCGAGTTCTGCGACGTCTTCTGCGACCGCGGCTTCTTCTCCCTCGAGTCGGCCGAGCAGATCCTGGATGCCGCAGCTGCGCTCGGCCTGGGGATCCGCATGCACGGCGACCAGCTGGCGGACACCGGTGCCGCCATGCTGGCGGTCCGCCTCGGCGCTATCAGCGTCGACCACCTCGAACAGCTGAATGCTGCCGGCGTCGCGGCCCTCGCCGGCTCACCCACCGTGGCGACGCTCCTCCCCGGTCCCGCGCTCGTGATGCGCGACCGACTGCCGCCGGCGCGTGCGCTCCTCGATGCCGGCGTGACCGTCGCCCTGGCCAGTGACGCCAATGCCGGCACCTTCGGGGCTTGGGGGGCGATGCCGCTTGTGATCGGCCTGGGTGCCACTCTGCTCGGCATGACCGTGAACGAGGCGGTCACCGCTTCGACGGCCGGGGGCGCTGCCGCCCTGGGACTCGCCGGGCGAAAAGGGGCGCTAGAGGTCGGTGCGGACGCCGACGTCGTCGCCTGGGACGCCGAGCATGAAGGCTCGTTCGCCCTGAATCTCGGGTCAGTGAAACCGCTGCGAACCTGGACCGCCGGGGTCGTGGCCTGAGCAACAACCACGCACGCATCCCTACCGCACGACGCTGAAAGGACAGAACGATGAGCCGACTCCTGGTCCATATCACGTCCGGCCCCGAGCACACGACCCGCGCAGCCCTCGGTCTCCTGGTGGCGCGCACCGCCCTGGCGAATGGGCACGACGTGGACGTGTTCCTGGCCGGCGACGCCGTGGCTCTCCTTCGCGACTCGACGATGGACCTGGTACAGGGGGTTGGTACGGGCAGCCTGCGCGAGCATTACGAGGCGCTCGCGGCGGGCGGCGCCACGTTCTACGCCTCGGGCCTCTCGAGCAGGGCACGGGACGTCACGGCCGAGGCAATCGGCGGCAAAAGCGTCGAGTTCGCCACGCCAGATCAACTGGTCGAGATCGTTTTTGCGGCGGATCGCATTCTCAGCTACTAGGCCTGTCGCCGCCGGTCGGGCCGCGTGCCCTAGGCGTCGTCCAGGTAGATCAGCGCCTCACGGCGGATTCCGCGCCCGACCAGCCGGGCGAACAGGTCGGGCACGTACCAGCGCAGGAAGAAGAGGCGGCAGCCGAGGCAGTAGCCGGTCACTGCCAGCAGCGCCTGGAGGCCGATGACGGCGGCCACCAACAGCCAGCCCCACGGGCGGGCGCCTGCGATCAGCAGCGCCGAGCCGATGGTCAGGAACGTGGCACCGAGTGCCTGGGCGAAGCGCGGCGGAAGCTCGTGCTCGAGCTCAGACGGACCGAGGCCGACCGCGGCTCGCACGATCGGCCAGGGACGCGAGAAAGCGAACCAGCGGGTGCCCAGGGCAGACGACAGCGCCATCGTCAGTGCCACGATGGCCGCCAGTGGCCATGCATCGAGGGCGATGGCCAGCGACAGGGTCAGGGCCGATGTCGCCGCGCCGAAGCGCTGGCCGCGCGGATCGATCCAGCGACCCGAGACCGGGCGCGCGGCGACCGGCAGCGTGGCGGGGATGGTGATTGGACGGCTGAAGAGAGACATGGGGCTCCTCCTGGGGGACTGCACCTCTTGGGGCGGTGCGAGGAGCCGGGACGCGGGGCGCGCGCAATGGCGCGCCGACGAACCTACGCGGCGGCTCCCCGCCGCGTACAGGTGCAGGGCTCGCCTTCCAGGCGCGTGAGGAGGTCGGCGGTGCGGAGGGGCGAGTGCTGCGCGTCCATGAGGTGCGCAGGATACGCCGTCTTATGATGCTGCGCCAATGGACCGATTCGACCTGGTGATCATCGGCGCCGGCCCGGCCGGCGAAGCCGCCGCCCATGCGGGGCGCGAGCGTGGTGCGTCGGTCGTGGTGATCGACCGCGACCTGTTCGGCGGCGCCTGCCCGTTCTTCGCCTGCATGCCGTCAAAGTCGCTCCTGCATTCGGCAGGCGTCCACGCCGGCGGAGGCGACTACCCGTGGGCGAAGGCCTCCGACCGCCGTGACTGGATGATCAACCGCGAGCGTATCGACTATCCCGATGACGGCCGCCACGTCCGCGATCTGGAGGCTGCGGGAGCGGTGACCATGCGCGGCACTGCCCGTCTACAGGGCGCGGGTCGGGTCGTCGTCGAGCACGACGGCGTGGAGCACCAGGTCGAGGCGGGCGCGGTGATCGTGGCGGTCGGATCGACCAGCAAGGTCCCGGATCTGCCGGGCCTTGACGCGATCCCGTTCTGGACGAATCGCGAGGCCACCGCGACACGGTCGCTCCCCGAGAGCCTCGTGATCCTTGGCGCGGGGCCGACGGGCGTGGAGCTGGGCCAGGTCTTCGCGCGCTATGGCGTGCCGGTGACTCTGGTCGTCCCGAGCCCGCGCATCCTTCCGCATGACCATGCCCGCTCATCGGCCGCCGTGGCCGCCTCGCTGGAGCGGGACGGCGTCGTGATCCGCCCCGGGACGCGGGCCGTCGCGGCGCATGCCGGCGCCGGGGCCGGCGGGCGACATCGGCTCGACCTGGACGACGGGACGAGCATCGAGGGTGCGGCCGTCCTGCTGGCCATCGGCCGCACGCTGCCGCTCGAGGGTCTCGGTCTGGAGAGCGTCGGCGTCGACATCTCCTCGGGCCATCTCAGCCCGGATGCTCAGTTGCGCCTCGCGCCAGGCGTCCTCGTGGCCGGCGATCCGGCAGGTCCGGAGATGGCCACCCACGTCAGTCACTACCAGGGCGAGATGGCGGCGCGCATCGCCCTGGGCGAGGACGTGACACCCGACTACCGCGCCATCCCTCGCGCCATCTACACCGATCCCGAGAGCGCATCCGTCGGCATGCAGCTCGACGAGGCGACCGCGCGAGGCATCGCCGCCGAGGAGCTGACCGAGGACCTCGCCACGACCGCCAAGGGCTACGCCGCCGACGCGAGGGGCCACGTCAGCATCGTGGTGGACCGGGGCGCCGGCACGCTCGTCGGCGCGTTCATTGCCGGACCGGCGGCCAGCGAGGCCATCCACGAGGCGGTCCTGGCGGTCAAGCTGCAGACGCCGCTCTCCGTGCTGGCCGACACGATCCACGCCTTCCCGACCGTCGCCCGGGTGATGGGTTCGCTCCTCGCGAAGGCTGCCAAGGGCAAGCCCCAGACCTGAGGGTCAGACCTCGTTCGTGATCTCGTAGATCTCGGCGGTCGGAATCCCGTTTCGCGCGTGAATGCGCTGCACTGCTTCCTTGGATGGCCCGGTGGAGAGGCAGAACACCTTGCCGCTGTCCGGGTCGAGCCACGCCTTCTCGAAGTGGACGCCCTCCTCCGCCTCGATCGCCAGGTCGCCGTTATGCGCCGCAATCAATTGGTCCTGGGTGGTACCGAAGAATCCGCTGTGCACGTCCATGTACTTGCCCATGCTCGTCTCCTGGTATGGGGTTTGCCGGAGCGCGAGGATACGGGACGGGCTGCACCGGTGTCACGCCCCGCTGCGACGCACGCCTGGAGCTCGGCGATCTCCGCATCGGTCTCAAACATGCGTCCCTCTCTCGCCGAGGAGCACGCCGGGGTTGAGCATCCAGCCCGGATCAAGGGCGCCCTTGATGGCGCGCATGGCGGCCACGTCCGCGGCCCCGCGGTCGGCTTCCAGCCAGCCCACCTTGGCGGCGCCGATCCCATGCTCGGCGCTGATCGAGCCGCCCATCTCGATGGTGAGCCGCAGCACCGCGTCATCGACGGCTTCGTCGTCAGGCCCGGGACCGATGATCCCGAGATGCATGTTCCCGTCGCACACGTGTCCGTAGAGGTACGTGGCTGAACCAGGACTGGTCGCCTCCACCAGCGGGGACACCTGCTCGATGAATGCGGCAAGGCGGCCGATCGGCAGTGCCACGTCCAGCTTGTGGGCAACTCCCTCGGCGCCGATCGCCTCGGTATGGCGCTCCCGGAGATTCCACAGCCGAGCGCGACCGGCCTCATCCGATGCGATGACGGCATCCGCCACGCCGTCGGCAGCCTCCACGGCGGTGGCCAGCGCATCGGTGGGGTCCGTCTCGCCCTCGGCCTCGAGCAGGAGGTAGGCCGCGTGCCGCTCACGGAACGGCCGTTCGGCCGACGTGTGGCGCAGGACGAGCTCGAGCCCCGCGTCGAAGAAGAGCTCGGCCGCGGCAAGCTCGGGCAGCACCCGCCGCATCTCGCCCGCGATCGCGATGGCGTGCGCGGTGTCCGGCAGGCCGAGCACCGCCACCGCCCGGCGGGGCGCCAGGGGTACCAGGCGCAGGTGGACACGCGTGATGACCGCCAAGGTCCCCTCGCTGCCGGCAATCAGCGACGGCAGGTGGTACCCGGTGTTGTCCTTGACCATGCCGGGCAGCCGGCGCACGACGCTGCCGTCGGCCAGCACCGCCTCGAGGCCGAGCAGCTGCGCTCGCATCGGTCCATGCCGGAGCACGTGGATCCCGCCCGCGTTGGTGGCGACCATTCCGCCGATGGTGGCCGAGTCCCGTGCGCCGAGGTCCACGCCGAATCCAAAACCCGCCGCCAGGGCGTGAGCCCGCAGCGCGGCCAGCGTGACGCCCGCACCGCCGGTCACCTCTCCGGCCAACGTGTCGACTGGCTCAATCTCGCGCAGCCGAAGCGTGGAGAGGACGATCTGGGGCCGGTCACCGCCGGCCCGCGGAACCGATCCACCGACCAGTCCGGTGTTGCCGCCCTGCGGGATGACCGCAGCACCCGCGGCAGCACAGGCGAGCATGACCGCCACGACCTCGTCGGTTGATGCTGGACGAACCACCGCCAGCGCCTCGCCGTGCCAACGGCGCGTCCAATCGGTCTCATAGGAGACGCGCACTTCCGGATCGACGATGACGTGCGCCACTCCGACCGCGGCCCGCAGCGATTCGAGCAGGACGTCGTCTCGACCCATGGGCGAACATGCTGACACGCCTGACATGAACCGCGCCCCGGCAACCGCAGTGCTGCCGCTGATTCTTCTCATCGCAGCGGCCGCATTCGAGTGGCTGCGCCCGCCGGTCACGGTGCTGCTGTTGGTGGGCCTGCTGGCAACTGCGCTCGTCGCGCGCCGGACACCCGGCAGGCCCGTTGGCCGTGAGCTCCTGGTCCACGCCGGCTGCTTCGTTGTCGCGCTCAACCTGGCGTGGGGCGCCGTGCCCTTGGAGGCACTCATCGGCGGTGGCGCCGCCTGCGCCGATCGCATGGCTCCGTTCGCACTCCTTCGAGTCGGCGGCGCGGTACTGGTGCTGGCGTGCGTGGGCCTCGTCGTACGCCTCGCGCGTGCCGGTCTGGCTGACATCGGCGTGCGCTGGCCGTCGGGTCGCACCATCGTGATCTCGCTGGCGGTGGTGCCGGTCATCGGAGTGGCCGCCGTCCTCGTCGGCCCGCCGTTGGCCGAGCCGTTCTTCGGCCCGATCGCGCCCCCGACCGCCACCCTCGCCAGCCTCATCCCTGCCCTTCTCTTCGCTGGTGCCAACGCGACCATGGAGGAGGTGGTCTACCGCGGAGCGCTGCTTCGCTGGTTCATGCCGGTCACCGGCGTCGCCTCGGCGCTTGCCCTGCAGGCGTTCGTGTTTGGCCTGGCGCACGGCGTCGGGACCGATTTCATCGGCTCGCCATTGCCGGTCATGGCGGCCACCGTCGCCGCGGGATTGGCGTTCGGCGCGCTGGCGCTCCGCACTCGGTCACTGCTGCTGCCGATCGCGATTCACGTCGCGCTCGACATCCCGGTCTTCTATGGCAAGGTCTGCCTTGGCGCCTGACACCCCGCCGGCCTCGTAGACTCGGCCGATGACCGACCGATGGGCCACCTTCGACTGCTACGGCACGCTCGTCGACTGGCTGGGCGGCATGCGCACCACGCTGGCGCAACTGTGGCCCGATGCCGATCCCGACGCGCTCCTGGCGCGCTACCACCAGCTGGAGCCCGGCGTGCAGGCGGGCAGGGGCATCCCCTACCGCACCGTGATGGCCGAGACGCTGTCGAGCGTTGCGAGCGACGCCGGGGTGAGCATTCCGGCTGGCAGCGAGGACGCCCTCGGTGCGTCGCTGGCGCGTTGGCCGGTCTTCGTCGAGGTGCCCGCCGCGCTGGCCGAGCTGCGGGATCGCGGCTGGCGGCTGGCGATCCTGTCGAACACGGATCCCGACCTGCTCGCCTCGTCGCTCAAATCGATCGGGGTGCCGGTCGACGCGCGGATCGTCGCGTCCGAGATCGGCTCATACAAGCCCGCCTTCGGGCACTGGGAGGTCTTCTACCTGCGGACGTCGGCGGAGCCGACACGACATGTCCACGTGGCGGCGTCACTTTTCCACGACGTTCAGCCGTGCGCGGAGCTGGGCATCCGCTGCGTCTGGATCAACCGGCTCGGTGAGCAGAGCGAGCTGTCCCGTGCTAGCGAGCTGACCGACCTGGCCGCTCTCCCCGACACGCTGGAGGCGCTCGTCCCATTGCGAGCGTAGGATCTGCGCCTCATGCCCGACCTCCTCCCGATGCTGCCGCGTGACACGCGCGGGCGCCCGCTGCGGGATCTGCGCATCAGCGTCACCGACCGATGCAACTTCCGCTGCGTCTACTGCATGCCGCGCACGGTCTTCGGCAGCGACCACGCCTTCCTGCCCCGTGCCGAGCTGCTCACCTTCGACGAGATCACCCGCCTGGTGGCGATCTTCACCCATCTCGGCGTCGAGAAGGTTCGGCTCACCGGCGGTGAGCCGCTGGTGCGGCGCGAGCTGGCCACCCTGGTGGGGGCGCTGGCCATCATTCCTGGCGTCACCGACCTGACACTGACCACCAACGGCGTGCTGCTGGCTGAGCAGGCGCAGGCGCTGCGGGCGGCGGGACTGGATCGGGTCACCATCAGCCTGGACGCCGACGACGACGCCACCTTCATGCGCATGAACGACGCCGGCGTGCCGGTCTCGCGGGTGCTGGCCGGGATCGAGGCGGCGGAGGCCGCCGGACTGGGCCCGATCAAGCTGAACATGGTCGTCAAGCGCGGCTGGAACGAGCACGCGCTGCTGCCGATGGCGCGCCGATTCCGGGGGACCGGCCGCATCCTGCGCTTCATCGAGTACATGGACGTCGGCCACTCCAACGGCTGGCGCCTGGACGAGGTGGTGACCGCCGACGAGATCCTGGCCACCATCGGTGCAGAGTTCGCCCTTGAGCCGATGCCGCCGACGCACCCCGGCGAGGTGGCGGAGCGATTCCGCTACGCGGACGGATCGGGGGAGATCGGCGTCATCGCCTCGGTCAGCCGCCCGTTCTGCGGCGACTGCTCGCGCGCGCGGCTCTCGGCCGACGGACAGCTCTACACATGCCTCTTCGCGACAGCCGGCCACGACCTGCGCGCACTGGTCCGCGGCGGCGCGCCCGACGTCGAGCTGGAGACTGCCCTGCGCCGAATCTGGGAGGCCCGCGACGACCGCTACAGCGAGATCCGCTCAGCCGAGACGGTGGTCCTCCCCAAGGTGGAGATGAGCTACATCGGTGGCTGACCCACCGCTCGCCTGACGATTCCTGCATGAATGTGATCCAGCGCGGCGACCCTGTTTCCCCCCGCGCCATTCAGGGGGGAATCAGCCGGCGCCAATCCTCCGTCCCATGCGCGATCACGCTCTCCTGGGAATCAAGCGACGTCGGCGCCGTGGATGGGGCCGCTCCGGTCGCGCAGCGGTCCGCCCTGGCGCCCACGGGTTACGGCCAGGATCTCGGCGATGATCGCGTGCGCCACCTCCTCCGGTCCCTCCGCTCCGATGTCCAGGCCCGCCGGTGCGTGCAGCTGCTCGATCGCCTCCGGGCGCCCGATCTGGCCGAGCATCTGCTCGGTTCGTCCGCGCGGCCCGAGCATGCCGAGGTAGGCGAGCGGCCGATCGAGGAACGAGCGCAGATAGGCGATGTCGCGCAGGTAGTTGTGGTTCATGACGATCGCGGCGGTGCGCTCGTCCGGGGCCAGCGCGTCAGCTGCAGAGGCTGGATCCGGGCTGGCGAACTCGGCGGCGCCGGGGAAGCGCTCGGCGGTCAGCAGCGCTCGCCGCACGTCCACCACAACGACCAACCAGCCCAGGTCGGCCGCCTGGCGCACCAGCGGGATCGCGTCATGCCCGGCGCCGCAGACCAGCAGGCGCGGGGGCGGCAGCAGCGGCTCGTAGAAGACCCGCTCGCCGGCGACCTCCTCAACGCGCGGAGTGCCTTCACGCAGCGCCGCGGCCGCGGCGCCATCGGTCTCGAGGCGGTGTGAGCCAACGTCCGGGCCGGTGAGCGGGATCACCAGGCAAGCACCCTGGCCGGTCCGAAGCGCGCCGACGGACTCAAGCGCACCGGCCGTCGGCTCTACGAACAGCTCGATCGCGCCGTTGCAGCCGAGCCCGTAGCCCCACACGGCGTCGTCATCGGCGGTCATGTCGAACTCGACGGTGCGCGGCTCGCCCGAGGCGAGGACCTCGCGCCCAACGCGGGCCACGTCGCCCTCCAGGCATCCGCCGCTGATGTTGCCGAGCGGTTCTCCGTCGTCGGGGATCAGGAGGCGTGCCCCGGCTCGGCGGTACGTGGAGCCTCTGGTCGCCACCACGGTGGCCAGCGCCATCTCCTCACCGCGAGCCGCGAACGCCTCGGCCGCGTCGAGCAGGTCGGTCAGCTCGGACAACTGATCAGGCGCTCCACCGTGATGCGAGGAAGGCAGCATCGGCGGCAACCCCGACGAAGTTGGCCGAGGCCTGGGTGTGCTGCCACAGGATCCCGATGAAGGTGAGCCCGGGGACTTCGGTGATCCCCCGCGCGTGACGCGGCGCGCCGACCTCATCGAGCACCGGGAGGTCCAGCCAGCCGTAATCGGGCGCATAGCCGGTCGTCCAGAGAACGGTCGAGATCCCCTCGGCGCGCAGGTCAAGCTCCGTCATCTCCGGCACCTCGGCCGCGAACGGGACGCGGTCGTCCGCTGGGAGGTCGAGCCCGGCCCGCTCGATAAAGGTCTCGATCAGGCCCCTGAAGCGCTCGTCGAAGAAGGCGTCGGCGAAGGCGAGGTTGGCGGCGAGGTCGGGAGCGAACCGGGCTCGGTGCCCGTCCGCCCCTTCGAAGCGTCCAACGAGCCGCACCCCGTCGGCCGCGAGGCGTCGCAGGTTCGTGTCGTGACCGCCGCCGTGGCCGGAGAGGTGCGGGTTGCACGCGAACTTCGCCCGCGGATCCGGCAGCTGGTCGACCGTCGGGAGCCCGGCACCGAGCGCCGGACCATCGATGGCGAGGCTGCGAAGCCACCAGAAGATGTCGCGGCCGCGATAGCGGCGGGGCACCCGTCCGCAGTGGCCGACCGACAGGGTCACCGAGCGTCCCGCAGCATGCAGCTCCTCCGCCAGTTGGACCCCCGTCTGACCCGAGCCCACCACCAGCACGCCGCCCGGTGGGAGCTGCCCCTCGTTGCGGTAGTGATGCGCGTGAAGGTGGTGGATGGCCGGATCGAAGGCGGCAGTGGGCGGGATGCGCGGCGCGTGGAAGGCGCCGGTCGCCACCACGACCTCCTGCGCCCGGATCGCGCCACGGCTTGTCTCTACCAAGAACCCGCCGGGCGACGCCGGGTCGAAGGCGAGCCGCGTGACGGTCGTGCCGAGCGCCACCGGAGCATGGATCGCATCGGCATACGCCGCAACTCGCCCCGCAACCTCGTCGCGGGTCATGAAGCCATCCGGATCGCCCCCGTCGTACGGGAATCCAGGCAGGTCCGTGACGAAGTTGGGGCTCACCAGCCGGAAGGCGTCCCATCGGTCGCGCCAGCCGCCTCCCAGCTCGTCGCGACGCTCCAGCACGAGGTGCTCGCGGCCGGCCTCGCGCAGGTGGTGGCTCATGATGAGCCCGGCTTGCCCGGCGCCGATGACGACGGTGTGCGTTGAGCTCGGCAAATCGATCATGGTTCGTCGAAGGATACGGACTACACCGCCCGGAGCACCAGCGCGGCGTTCATGCCGCCGAAGCCGAAGGAGGTCGAAAGCGCTGCCCCGGGGCGGGCCGGGAGGGCTTCGCGGAGCACGTTGAGCTCACAGCGCTCGTCGACGTTGACGAGGTTGCAGGTCCCGGGCAGCAGCCCGTGACGCAGAGCCATGATGGTGATCGCGGCCTCGATCGCGCCACTGGCCCCCAGCGCATGGCCGTACAGCCCCTTCGTTCCCGACACCGGGACACTGCCGGCGTGCTCGCCCAGGGCGAGGTGCAACGCCTTCGCCTCGGCTACTTCGTTGAGCTGCGTGGACGAGGCGTGCGCGTTCACGTAGCCGATCTCCCCAGCCTCCAGACCCGCGTCGGCTAGCGCGGTCGTGATAGCCGCGGCGGCGGCCTCGCCCGACGGCAACGGGGCGGTGAGGTGGTAGGCATCGGTCGAGGCACCGAAGCCGGCGATCTCGCCAAAGATGGTGGCATTGCGCCGCTCGGCCGACTCCCACGCCTCCAGGACGAGCACGGCGGCGGCCTCGCTCATCACGAACCCGTCGCGGTCGACATCGAACGGGCGCGAGGCCGTCGCGGGGTCGTCGTTGCGCTGCGACAGGACGCGGATCATGGCGAAGGCGCCGAAGGTGAGCGGCGCCAGCGGGGCCTCGGCTCCGCCGGCCAGCGCCACGTCGACCATCCCGGACCGGACCGCATGGAAGGCCTGCCCGATGGCCATGGCGCCCGAGGCGCACGAGTTGGCATTCCCGACCGCCGGTCCACGAATGCCCAGGTCGATCGCCACGTTGCTCGCCCCGGCACCGCCAAAGACGGCGGTGGCCAGGGTCGGCGAGACGGCGCGCACGCCGCGCAGCACGTACGCTGAGTGCTGCTCCTCGCCGAAGGCGACGCCCCCAAGCGCTGAACCGATCCACACGCCGGTCCGCCCATCGGTGCGGTTGGCATCGGTCAGGCAGGACTGGCCGATGGCCATCCGCGCGGCGGCGACCGAGAGCTGGCTGAAGCGGTCGAGCCGCCGCGCACGTTTGGCGTCGAGGTGGTCCTCCGCACGGAAGTCGTCGATCTGCGCCGCCAGGCGCGACGGAAATGGCGACGCGTCAAAGCGGTCAATCAGCTGCACGGCCGAACGATTGGCAAGCACGCCGGCCCACAGCTCGTCCGCCCCCGAGCCGATGGGAGTCACGGCCCCGATGCCGGTCACTGCCACGCGCCTCATGACGCGGCCTCCGCCAACACCTTGACCCGCCGCAGCGTCCGCATGGCGATCGCCTCGACGAATTGCGGTCCGATGACCCGCTCGGCGGCGAAGCGCCCGACCAGCGGCCAGCCGAGGTGCAGCTCGTGCTCGATGCTGACCTCATAGCCTGCCCGGTTCGGCTCGAAGTGCCACGCGACCTGCATGCCGCGCGTCACGCCGCCGGTATGGGTGAACTCGATCCGGCGTTCGTCAGGTAGCGGTCGCTGGATCGCCTCCCACCGGACCGGGATCGGGCCGCGGCGGGCGCCCATCGCGAAGCGCCGCTCCCCGTTGGGGGCGGGGAGGCGATGCACGTAGCGGTAGTGGGGCAGGCGCTCGGGCCAGCGCTCGACCTCGGCCGCCAGCGGAAAGATCCGCTCCAGCGGTGCGTCGATCTGGATCGCCAGCCGGCTCTTCATGGCCACAGCACCTGTGCCAGGAAGCGCGGCGAGAGGGCATCGCTGGCCGGGCGGCAGTCGCCGAGCGCCGAGCCAAGCCGATCGGCGGCTTCGGGGCGCGCCGCAAGGCGGCGCAACGCGTACCCCATCAGCGGCGGGGCCGCCAGCATCCCCTGCACCAGCCAGGTCAGGGCGTCCTTGGCCGCGAATGCGTGACGGCGGGCCGCGAGATAGCGGGCAGATGCCCCATCGTCCAGCTCCTGGAGTGCCTCGGCGGCTGCTCGCGCCGAGCGCAGGGCTCGGTAGATCCCTTCGCCCGTGAAGGGGTCGATGAACCCGGCGGCGTCCCCGACCAGCATCCAGCCCGGCCCCGCCGCCCGCCGGACGCGGTGCCCGATCGGCGATGCACCGATGATCGGCGTGAGCCGCGTGCGCCCGCTCAGACGCTTGGCCACTGCCGGAATGCCGTCGATTGCCGCGGCAAACCGCTCCTCCGCCGGCCGCCGATCGCCGTTGAGTGGGAGCGCCATGCCGACATTGAGCCGATTGCCGGCCAATGGGGCGAGGCCGACATACCAGCCCGGCCCCACATGCATCTCACCGTGCTCGCGAAGCTCCGGGACGCCCTCGTAATGTGCCACCAGCCCAAGCCGTCGCGGCACCGTCACCCCGCCCTCGACGCCGATCTCCTGGCTGACGCGCGAGCGCGCCCCATCGGCTCCGATGAGCCATCGGCAGCGGACCCCGCGCCGCCCCTCTGGCGTGCGGAGCGTGGCCCTCACCACACGGCCGCCGATCCCGCCCACGCCGCCCTGCCACCCGATATCGACGAGGGCCGTGTGCTCCACGAGTCGTGCTCCGCTGGCGACTGCATGCGCGGCGAGGGTGGCGTCGAAACGGGTTCTCTCCAGGCCCCAGGCCGTGCGGACTCCGTGGGCGTCGCGGTAGCGAATGTCGACGGCATCGTTCCCGCGGATCACGCGCATGCCCTCGAGCGGCAGGGCGGCCGCCTGCCAGGCCGCATCGGCCAACCCAAGATGCCGCAGCTCCTCGACGATGCGCGGGCTGGCGTACTCGGCACAGGCCTTTGGCCGCGGATGCGCGCGCGCTTCGACCAGGAGCACGTCCGTCCCCTGCGACGCGAGCGCTGCAGCTACTGCCGACCCAGCGGGACCAGCGCCCACCACCAGCACGTCGCATTCAAGCCGCGCCGTGCTCATCGGTAGACCGTGGTGACCCGTGGCCAGAACCGTGGGCTGCGCGACACGACCGAGAGGCCGGCCTTCGCCGCCAGCGTGTCCAGCTCGGCGACGGTGTAGGCGCGGCGAGCCGAGAGGACGCCATCGTGTCGGGTGTACTTGCCGCGGCTGAGCGCCAGGACGGCGGCCGAGATCATGGCAAAGGCCACGAGGCCCCGTCGCAGGTCATTGATCACCACCCCCAGCCGCGCAACTCGGCGCATCTCGCGCAGGGCTTCGATGGCTTCGTCGGGGTCGAGGTGATGGAGCAGCATCGAGGCGTGGGCGACGTCGACCTCGCCGTCCGCCAGCGGCAGGTGGCGGGCATCGGCCTCAATCAGGGACACATTGCTGATACCGGCCAGGTTACGGCGCGCGATCTCCAGCACCTCGGGGCGCAGGTCGGCGGCGATGATCTCCACCTGCCGCCGGCGTCGGAGGCGCCGGGGGAAATCACCGAATCCGGTGCCGACGTCGACCACGGTCGCCGCGGTCTGGTCGCCGAGCAGCCGGTCAACGGCTCGGACGCTGTCACCCACGCCGCCCGGCAGCCGGTTGAGCATCGCCATCTCGCGCAGGTTGATGGCCAGCTCGCGGGCGTCCACCTCCTCGGCATCGAGCAGTTCCAGTCGCACCGATCGAGTCCGCAACAGGTCCATCTCCTCCCCAGTATGTCCACGTGCTTCGGGCGTGTCAGCATGGCGCCATGCGACTGGATCCGGTCATCACGGCGGTCGAGGCGCACGCGGGTGGCGAGCCTGGGCGAGTGATCATCGGCGGGGTCCACGACGTGCCGGGCGCGACGATGCTCGAGAAGCGCAACCACCTGGCCGAGCACGGGGATCGGCTTCGACGCCTGATGCTGCGCGAGCCTCGCGGTTATCCGGCGCTGTGCGCCAACGTGATCCTGCCTCCCACCGACCCCAAGGCCGATGCCGGCTTCGTGATCATGGAGCAGGCCGAGTACCCGGCCATGAGCGGGTCGAACACGATCTGCACCGCCACCGTGCTGATCGCCGAGGGCCTCGTGCCGGTCACCGAGCCGGTCACCGAGCTCACCCTCGAGGCGCCGGCCGGGCTGATCCGCGTTCGGGCGGCGGTCAGCAACGGCAAAGCCACCGCCATCACCTTCGAGAACGTGCCGGCCTTCGCGATCGAGGTCAACGCGCCGGTCGAGGTGCCAGGGATCGGGCGCGTGAAGGTCGACGTGGCCTGGGGCGGCATGTTCTACGCCATCGTCGAGGCCGAAGCACTGGGGCTGAAGCTGACCCCCGACGAGGGGCGCGACATCGTACGCCTGGGCGAGATGGTCAAGGCCGCCGCCCGGGAGCAGATCCCGGTGGCGCATCCCGAGCATCCGGAGATCAGCGGCATCAGCATCGTGGAGCTGACCGCGCCGCCGACCCTGCCGGGAGCCCACGGCAAGAACACGGTGGTCGTCAGCTCCGGCACGCTCGACTGGGATCGCCCCGAGTCGTTCACCGGTGTCCTGGACCGATCGCCATGCGGCACCGGCACGTGTGCCCGGATGGCCGTGCTCCATGCCCGCGGCAAGCTGGGGATCGGCGATGACTACGTCCACGAGGGGATCCTGGGGACGGCCTGGACCGGTCGCCTGCTGCGCGAGACGACGGTCGGCCCCTACCGCGCGGTCGTGCCGCAGCTGACCGGGAGCGCCTGGATCACGGGCCGCACCGAGTACGTCGTCGACCCCGACGACCCGTTCCAGGATGGATTCACCGTGGGCGACCTCTGGGGATTGACTGACTAGGCCGCGACCCCCTGCCGTCTACTTCAGGAATTCGAAGATCGTGCTGGCCGAGCTGCCGTCGGCGAAGGAGAGCTCCAATCGCCGACAGGTATCCGCCCACGACTTCAACGTCTTCCAGACATAGGTATAGGTATCGGTGGCGGCGTGGTAGGACAGGCTGGAGCCGCCGGCCGTCACCGTCTGTTCGACGGGATCACCCGTCGGCAACCCCGCACAGCTCTCCAGGCGGATGACAGACGGTGATCCGGCCTCAAAGATGTCAAGCCCCCGGTCGCCACCCAGACTGAACTTGACCGGGACCGCGCGCCCGGCCTGGAGGATGTTCGGTACGGCGCCATCCACCGGCTGCATGAAGCCGCCGAAGGCGAATGGTAGCCGGATCGCGACATTCCACCCCGACGCCGTTGTCGTGAGGACGGTGATGCCGACGTCGCCGTCTGGGAGCGGGCTCCGCGCGCTGATGCAGGGATCTGGATCAGCGACGCCGGCGCCGTTGCAGTCGAGGACCTCTGCGCCATCCTTGAACATGACAAGCGTGCCTGCGGGGATGATGCTGGCATCGATGCCAAAGGTGAGGACCAGCGGATGGGCTTCGTCGGAGGCCGGGTCCGCGGTGATGTTGAACTGGAACCCGAAGAAGCCCCATCCGGCCGGTGGATCCTCCGTGATCGTGACCTCCTCGAGCGTCACCGCGCCGCCGACCGGCGAGGTTAGGGACACGAAGGTCGGGTCGGCCACGGTCGGGCCATCCGGGCCTGCCGTGCTAACAGTCCCAGTTGGCGCGATGGTGTCGCTGGCAGCCGTCTGCGCCAGGATCAGGATGGCCTGCGCGTCGATGACGCCGGCCGTTGCGCCTGACCGGGCCGAGACGATCAGGTTGCTGTCCGGCTCGTAATGCAGCGTGACCACCGCGTTCGGATCAGTCACGGGGTCGGCCAGCTCGAGGTCCAGCAGCCCTAGCCCGACATCTTGGTGGACGTGCGTCACCGAGACCACGGCATTTGGCACACCGTCGACCTCCACGGTGAAATCGTCGAAGTCGGGCAGCGGGCCAGGCGCGATCTGGTGGAGGAAGGTGAGGACCATATGGTCCGCGCCGTAGTAGCTGTCGACGATCGGGTCAATCGTCCCGAAATCATCGCCGGTGTCCCACGCAAAGGGCTGGAAATCGGTGAACCCCTCGGCGACGCCCAGGCCAAGGTCGCGTATCGCGCTCCCGGTGTAGTCGAGGAGGACGGTGTCTTCGTTGGACCAGGTCACGCCCGGCGGTAGCTGGAGCTTGACAAAGCTCAGGCCGTCCGCGTTAACGACCGATGAGCTGGCCAGGCCGGCCAGCAGGAACTCGACGGCAACGGGCTCGTAGTCGATGAGGTTGATGGTGATCCTGAAGTCGTTCGTCGACGGCATTGAGCTCGCGTCGATGATCTCGTCCCAGACGACGACGATGTCGTCGAGCGGGACGCCCTCGGCGCCCACCTCCCCCATCAGGATCACCTCAGGCGCCTTGTCATTGGCGCCGAAGACTGCTGCCGCTGGACCGATGCCTGCGCCCAGCGGCGCCACGGCTGCTGCGCAGCCCGCCATGATCGCCAGAAGGCGGCTTCGGAACCGACGACGACTGGGCAAGGGCACACTCCCAATCCTGCTTCTCCAGCAGCGCCGAGAGTAAACCCGCGGCCAACGCATGTCCATACTGTCAGCCGTGACGACCGACGCGGTCACCGGCGCCACGAGCTACACGGGCCGCTTCATCGGCGAGCGGCTGGTGGCGGCCGGCCGGTCCGTGATCGACCTCACGCGCAGCCCGGTGACTCCTCATCCCCTCGGGGAGCGCGCGACCGGTGCTGCGCTCGATTTCGACCGCCCCGAGCAGCTGGCTCGGACGCTCGACGGCGTCGACACCCTGTACAACACATTCTGGATCCGGTTCGAGCGCGGGCCGATCACCTACGCCTGGGCCGTCGACCGCAGCAGGGCCCTCTTCGCGGCGGCGGCACGTGCCGGCGTGCGGCACATCGTCCACATCAGCGTCATCAACGCGGCCAGCGACGCCCCCACGCCCTACTTCCGTGCAAAGTCGAGGGTCGAGGATGCCTTGGCCGCATCGGGCGTCTCGCACGCGATCGTCCGCCCGACGGTCACCTTCGGCCCCGGCGACATCCTGCTCAACAACCTGGCCTGGACGCTGCGCCGCCTGCCGGTCTTCGGCATCCCCGGCGACGGCCGCTATCCCATTCAGCCGGTGCACATCGACGACATCGCCGCTCTCGCGGTGCGCGCCGGGTCGATGCCCAGCGATACGGTCCTCGACGCTGCTGGCCCGGACACCTTCAGCTTCCGCGCGTTCGTCGCGCTCGTCCGCCACGCGATCGGCAGCCGTGCCGCCATTATCCCGGTGCCGGTTGCCGGCGCCCTGCTAGCCGCCCGCCTCATCGGCCTCGTCGTGCGAGACGTGGTGCTGACCCGCGATGAGGTGATCGAGCTGCGATCCCGGCTGATGTGGTCCGCTGCGCCTCCGACCGGCACAATTCGGCTCGCCGACTGGCTGGCCGCCAACGCGGAGACCCTTGGGCGCCGATGGGCCTCCGAGCTGGACCGCCATTTCCGCCGACGACCGGAGGTGAAACGATGATCGTCCAGTAGGGAAGCCCGCCTCACCGCCGACATCCGATGGCAGCAGCGACGCTCGGGATCGGCGTTCGGACCGGCCGCTGCTGGTCAGGCGACCCAGACCCCGTGCGATCTCGAATCTAGACGCGTCCCCGCGGCACGGTGTGCCAGTAGGTCTTATTGAAGACGATCTTGCCCAGGTGCCAGAAGCGGTTGGGCTTCGGCGGCCGAGGTGGGTTGTTGTAGTCGAATTGCAGCAGGGTTCCCTTGCCGTCGCCGACCTCGAAGAAGCACATCACTTTGCCGGTGTAGTTCGCATGCTTCCCGTTGGGCTTGCGATCCTGGACGGCGGCGGCGATCCGCTCCGCCACGATCGGCGCCTCGAAGTGCGCGGTGGAGCCGGCCTTCGACAGCGGGAGGTCGGTGGCGTCGCCCAGTGCGTAGACATTCGGTCGACCACCGACCTGCAGGGTGTGACGGTCGGTCGGGAGCCAGCCGCTCGTTGGTGCGAGGCCGGAGTCGATCACCAGCTTCGAGCCCCGATGAGGTGGCACCAGGATCAGGAGGTCGTAGGCCAGCTCTTCCCCCTCGAGGCTTTGCACCACCTTCTGCTCCTTGTCGATGGCCTCAACGTTGAAGAAGGTGTGCAGCTCGATCCCCTTCTCGGCCAGGATGGGCGTGGCCATCTCCGAGACCGTTTCGATCGTGAAGGCGCGCCCGATGGGGCTGCAGAAGTGAAGCTCGCTCTCGTCGCGGAGGCCACGCTTGCGGAGTTCCGACTCGATCAGGAACGCGACCTCCAGCGGAGCCGGCGGGCACTTATACGGCATGCCCGCGATCCCGATCACGATCCGTCCGCCGGTGAAGGCATCGAGAGCATGCCGCAGCTTCAGCGCCGCCTCGGCGGTGTAGAAGTGGTGCGCCTCCTCGGCGAAGTGCTCGATCTCCTCGGGCACGATCCGAGAGCCGGTGGCGATCACCAGCTGGTCGTAGCCGATGTGGGATCCGTCCTCCATCTCGATTCGACCCTTGGCCTCGTCGATGCGGAGCGCGCGGCCGACCTCGAGCAGCACCTCGGGATCAAGGAGGCTGCGCTCGGGCCGCGACAGCTTCTCCGCCCGCTCGCCGCCCATGGCGATGTACATGAAGCCGGGCTGGTAGACATGCTCCCCCTTCTCGTCGACCAGGGTCACGGTGGCTCCATGTCCGTCGATCTCATGGCGCAGCTTGCGCACCAGCAGGTTGGCGACGAGCGTCCCTCCGACGCCGCCGCCGAGGATCACGATCCGGTTCACGGCAACGCCTCCTAGCGCAGCTTCTCGACGATGATCTCGTCGTAGACGTCGCGGGCCTCGAGTGCGACCAGCCGGTGGCCGGCCTTCTCGACCCACTTCGGGATATCCAGCCTGGAACCCGCGTCGCTCGACCAGACGGCGATCACGTCGCCGACCTGGCCCTCGCGAATGGCGCGGATCAACTCCATCAACGGTCCGGGGCAGTAGCTGCCGCGCGCATCGACCGTGCGGCCGATGGTCGGGGTCTCGAGCACTTGCATCTCAGGTCCTTCCTTTCGGCGCTCAGATGAACAGGGTGGCGCTGGCGCCGGTCATCAGCTCGAGGGCGGTGGCCGCGCCGACCGGCTCCTCGACTCCGTCGATCAGCTGGTCGCGGGTGATGCCCATCATGTCCATCGACATCTGGCAGGGGATCAGCCGCACGCCGAGGGCCTGCGACATCTCGAGCAGCTCGCGTGGCTCGGCCACGCCGTACTGCTTGGCGAGCTTCTTCATCATCCACGGGCCCATGCCCGCGAAGTTCAGCTTGGAGAGCTTGGCGTGGTCGATGCCGGGGCGGTTCATGACCGCCAGCATCCTCTGCATCCAGTTGGTGCCAGTCACCCGCACCCCGGGGCGAACCAGGGAGAAGAGGCCCCAGAAGGTGAAGAAGATCGAGACCTGCATCTCGCCGGCGGCAGCGGTGCTGGCCAGGATGGTGGTGGCCCAGGTGCGCTCGAGGTCGCCGCTCTCGGCGACGATGACGAGCGCCTTGGTCTTGACGGCCCCCTCCGTCTCGGGATCGTCGAGCCCTTCGACGAGCGCCGGCGGCAGGACGGGGCGGGTAAGCGTTGCGGTCATCGGACGCCTCACTTCTTGATCAGCACGTAG
Source organism: Chloroflexota bacterium (assembly GCA_040877645.1). Lineage (GTDB taxonomy): Bacteria > Chloroflexota > Limnocylindria > QHBO01 > QHBO01 > CF-167. The sequence continues at coordinate 6,011 of JBBDNI010000023.1, read as the reverse complement.
CGGAAGACGGCGCCGTCGACGGACGATTCGACCAGCACGTTGCCGGTCGTCTTCGACCAGGCGGCGAAGTCTTTGGTGGATCCGGGGTCGGTGGCGAGGACCTCGATCAGCTGCCCGGAGGCCAGCTCCCTGATCGCCAGCGCCGTCTTCACGATCGGCAGCGGGCAGGAGAGGCCACGGGCGTCGACGGTCTTTGCGACGGCTGTGGTGACGGTCATCGGTCGGTCCTTCCTTGCGGTCAGATGAAGACGACCTGGCCCTCGCCGGCGGCGAGCCAGAAGGAGGTGACCCCTTCGACGCCGTCGACCAGGGGATCCAGGTCGGCCTCGGTGATGTGAAACAGGTCCATTGACAATGAGCAGGCCTGGATCTCGACCTGGCCGAGCTCCTTGGCTTGCCGCAGCGTCTCGTGCCACGGCGCCTGTCCGGCGTCCTGCAGGGCGTCGACCGCGCGGCGACCTGCCGCGCCGGCCTCCGGGGCGAGCCCGTGATCAGCGGCTATCCGATCGGCGCGGAAGGCGTCGAGCGCCCAGTACTGGAGGAAGAGATGCACTGGGCGCCCGATGGCGGCGGCGCCGGCGGTCAGGACGGCCGCCGCATTCAGCTTGTCGTCGGTCCCACTGAAGAGGACGAGGGAGAGGCTCTGGTCCATCGGTTCCTACCTGCGTCCGGCGGCTGCCGTGATGAGGGCGCCGGCCGGTCGCGACGAGATGTCGGCGAGGCAGGCTAGGCGCCGTTGGAGGGCAGATCGCATCAGACCGCAGGCGCGGATGATGTCGGGATCTGCAAGGCGGTAGCGGATCTCACGGCCGTCGCGCTCCGCGTCCACTACGCCGGCTGCGCGCATCAGCGCGAGGTGCTGGCTGACGTTGGGTTGGGCGATGGCCATGCGCTCGGCCAGGCTGCCGACGCTCATCGGCTCATCGGCAAGCAGGTGGGCCATCTCGAGACGTCGCGGGTGGGCGAGCGTCTTCAGCACATCGGCCTGGAGCTGGTAGATCGGTTCCATGGGCCGAGGATGCGATACATGCGCATCTGCGCATCAGTGCCGATCCGCCCGATCTGGGCATGACCTCCGGCCCCTGCCAGGCGTGACCGGGCGCACGTGCAGGTGTAACGCCGAGCGTAGATACTGCGAGTGGGAAGCACTCTCGCTGGGGAGCCATTCCGGCCCAGCGCGACGCTGCCCGAACCAGGAGTTGACCCATGCGCGTACTTCCCCGCTCCACGGCCATCTTGAGCATCGCGGTGGTGGCGCTCGTCCTCGCCGCGTGCCGGAACGTGGGCAGCGGAAGCTCCGCGCCGAGCTCAGACGGCGCCGGGCCCGTCACGGTCATCGTCGCCAATACCGATGCCGGCCTCGCGCTCGCCGGCGAGGGAGGGATGACGCTCTACATCTTCACCGCGGACACCGACGGAACCAGCACCTGCACCGGGAGCTGCGCGACCACCTGGTCGCCGCTGCTGAGCGATGGCTCCCAGGTGACCATCGGCGATGGCGGCATCAGCGGCATGTTCGGCACCACCACGCGGGACGACGGCACGCTGCAGGTGACCCACGACGGGCAGCCGCTCTACTACTACAGCGGCGATGACGCGGCCGGCGACTCGAACGGTGACGGCGTCTACGGCACGTGGTTCATTGCCCCGCCGGGTGCGTCAGCCAGCCAGGAGCCCCAGAGCGAGGGCGAGCGCCCGTCCGCCACGCCGTACACGGTTCCGGGCTACTAGACTCGCTGGAGCGTGAAGCGCAGAGACTCCCAGGAACGTGACGACACCATCGCTCGCGAGCAGGCCGAGAGCCGCCGCGAGAAGCTCCTCGCCGACCTGAAGGCCCGCGAAGAGGCGGGGCGCCAGCCTCCCGCTCCCGAGGATCCGCCGACCCCCGCGAGCCCGCCCGAGTCCGAGCCGAGCGTGACCGATGAAGCGGTCGCCGAGCCCGATAACGGGCCATCGCCCGAAGAAGGCGCGACCTAGCGCGAGGCGGCGCCGCTACGGGCTTCGCCGTGGAGAGAGTAGCTATCGTCGCGGTGGCGACTGGCGCCGCAAAACGAATCGCCCGCCAGGCCAGCGCCGGG
>JBBDNI010000023.1:0-3923 GCA_040877645.1 Chloroflexota bacterium | reverse complement strand
CGATCCTGGGTCAAGCGGGAAGGCTAAGGAGCTGCGTCTGGCTTCCCGTCGTCGCCGCGGGCGACCGCCGAGACGGCCTCGCCGTGAGCCCTGCCCGTGGTGCTGTGATCCTTGGCAACCTGCGACACGAACCACCCATGGTTCTGGGGTCGCTCGCCGGCGTTCTCCGGCTGGCCCGCATCCTCCGGCTGGCCGGCATCCTCAGGCTGGCCGGCATCCTCAGGCTGGCCGGTGTCCTCGTTGGTCGGAAGGGTGGCATGCTCGTTGGCATGGGCTTTCGCGTTGTCGCTCGGACCCGCCGCCAGGACTGCCATCGTCGGGATCGCGAGGGCGATCGCGGTGGTAAGTCCAATCCTGATGATCTGGTGCTTCATGAGAGGGACCTCGTGTTGGTGCCTGTCGATTGGATAAGCGTTCCGACAGGCGGATGACGTGAGGCCACTGTATCCGGCGAACCTGAGATTGGACTGAGGCGGCGCTGAGAGGATGCTGAGAATTTCAGGTCGCCATCCACGGCAGGCGAATTGTGAAGCGAGTGCCGTCGCTGACGCTCGAGGCCGCGATACTGCCGCCGGATGCCTCGACGATCGCCTTGGTGATCGCCAGGCCCAACCCGGCGTGACGCCCCGCCTCGCGGGTCCCATCCGCGCGAAAGAACCGATCGAAGAGGCGCGGGAGGTCATCCGGCCGGATCGGGTCGCCCTCATCGAAAACCTCTAGCACGATTGAAGTCCCGTCGCGGCGCCCCGACAGACGCACCAATCCTCCCGGCCGTGCATGACGCACCGCGTTGTCCACCAGGTTGAGGAGCGCCTGCATCAGGCGATCCCGGTCGGCGAGGACCATCAGCTGCGCGTCGCGGACGACCTCGATCGGGTGATCGCCGCCCATCACCCGCGCCGCTTCGACCAGGTCATCCAGCAGGTCACCGGCGTCCAGGGCGACCGGCGCCAGGCGGCCGCCGCCCGCCTCCAGCTGCGTGAGCAGCAGCAGGTCTGCCGCCAGCCGGGAGAGCCGGTCTATCTCGCGACGCATGGAACCCAGGATCCGAGACGCTGTCTCGGGGGTGTCCAATGCGCCGGTCTTCAGGACGTCGACGTAGCCACCCAGCACGGTGAGCGGCGAGCGGAGCTCGTGCGAGGCGTCCGCCGCGAACTGGCGCTGGGCACCGAAGGCGGCCTCAACCCGCTCGGTCATGCGATCGAAGGAGCGGCCCAGGCGGCCGATCTCGTCGCCTCCGGACGGCAGCTCAGCCCGCGCGGCAAGATCTCCGCGCGCCACGCGATCGGCCGCGGCGGCCACCTGGCGCAGCGGTCGCAAGCCAAGGCTGGTAACGGTCAGCGCCATGACGAAGGCCAGCAGAAAACCTACGAAGCCGATGAAGATCAGCGTCGTGCGGAGACCGGCCAGGGTCGCATCGACCGGTGCCAGCGAAACCGCGAGCTGGGTGAGGGCGTTGGGGGGCAGGACGATCTCCGCGTCGGGATTCGCACTCGAACCCGACCCTTGACCGTTTCCCAGGCCGATGCCCACCCCCTGCCCCTGACCCTGCCCGCGACCGCGACCCGGGGGCGTGAAGGGCGGCCCCGGGGCGCGGGTTGCCGTGGGACTGGCGGCGGCGCTGGCCCCGGGAGAGGGGGTCGCCTCGGGTTCGAAGCGAATGGGGGCCGCGACGACCAGAACGCGCTCGGAACCTCCGCCATCGGGGATGGTGACCCTGTTCAGGATCTGTCGCTGCTCGATCACCTGCTCGTATTCGGAGGTCTCCAGCCGCGCATCCACGACCCATTCGGGGGCGCCGTTGGCCTCGGCTGCCAGCGTCGCGCCCGAAGAGTCGAGGATCACCACCGCGGTCGCCTGGCCACCCAGTACCCTGACCAGTTCGGTGGCGGCAAGCGTGGTGGCGGAGACGCCGGAGGCGTCCTGGTTGGCGATCAGGCCCGCTTCGAGCTCGAGCCGTTGGGCGGTCGATTCGATCAGGCTGCGCTCGACGAGGGCCTGAACGACAGCCAGCACGACCACCAGGGCAACGGCGATGACGGCCGCGTACAGCGCGGCCAGACGCCAGCGAAGGGAGATCCGAGAGAAGGGGAACACCGTCAGGACGACTCGCGGAGCGCGTAGCCGGCCCCGCGCAGCGTCTGGATCAATGACGGCTGACCGAGTTTGCGACGCAGGTAGCCGACGTAGACCTCGACCAGGTTGTCGTCGAAGGCATAGCCCCACGTCCGGTCCAGGATGCTGTCCTTGGACAGGACCCGGTTCGGATTCTGGAGGAAGAGCTGGAGGAGGTCGAACTCGCGCGCGGTCAGCGGGATCACCTGCCCGCGGCGGGTCACCAGGCGGGTCGCCGGGTCCAGCTGGAGATCCGCAAACCGCAGAATGCGATCGCTGCCTACCTCCGTCCCGCGGCGCCGAAGGTGCGCACGCACCCGCGCCAGCAGCTCTTCGACGTGGAAGGGCTTGGCCATGTAGTCGTCCGCTCCAAGCTCAAGACCGAGCACGCGATCGCCGACCTCGTCACGTGCAGTGAGCATCACCACCGGCAGATCCGTCTCGGCCCGCACCCGACGCAGGAGCTCGAAGCCGTCACCGTCCGGCAGGCCAACGTCGAGGATGGCCAGGTCTGGCTGCAGGCGGCGGATGAGCTGCAATCCCGACGCAACATCACCGGCCGATTCGACGACGAATCCCTCATGCCGGAGCGCTAGCTGAACGAAGTCCACAATGCCTGGCTCATCGTCGACGATGACGATGGTGGCACGTGTGGCAGCGTCGGCCTTCGGCTGGGTCATCGGCGCAATTGGACAGCGGGGGGCGAACCAGCGCAAGCGATGGGGTGACTCATTGGCGGGTCGAAGGCCTGTTTGCGAGAACCCCCCTGGTGGCGCATAGTCCCGCCAACCGCCCCCACATCACCGTCAGCCAAGAGGAGGAACGATAGTGCAGATCCGCATTGCAGTCCCTCCCGGCCGCCCGGAGTAACGCCCGCCGCCTCTGACTGAGGCAGTATCCGCGCTCCTGACCCGGCCGGGATCCCATCCATCCCGACCCCGATCTCAGGAGCGCTTTTTCGTGCAGTCCACGACGCCGCGACCGCGGTCGTCCTTCGCGTGGCCAGAAGATGAGCCATACGAGGACCTTCCACGCGGCACCCTCAAATCCGGCAAGGAGGCCGAGATCTTCCTGGTGGAGCGACGCTACGCCAGCGGACCGCGGCTGCTCGCCCACAAGCGCTACCGGCCCCGCTATCCCCGCAAAGGCCAGCTCCGCGCTGAGGGCTTCTCCAACTCGACCTCGTATCGCGGCGACTCGATCTACAAGGCTGGCTGGTTCCTGCCAACTCGCGACAAGCGCGCGCTGATGGGCGGTAGCCACTACGGGCATGAGCTCGCCGGCCGGCTCTGGCCAATCCAGGAGTGGACGATGCTGCGCCGTGCCTGGGAGGCAGGCGCATCGGTCCCCTATCCGGTGGAGCAGACCGACCACGGGCTGCTGATGGAGTTCATCGGCGACGCCACGGAGGCGGCCCCCAAGCTTGGTCAGGCCAGGCTGTCCGGCGCCGTTCTGGCGTCGGCCTGGGAGCAGCTGCTCGCCAGCCTGCGCGCATTGACCGCCGCGGGGCTGGTGCACGCCGATCTATCGGCCTACAACCTGCTCTGGTGGAAAGGGCGGCTGTTCGTGATCGACCTGCCGCAGGCGGTCGAATTCACCACCAATACCGATGCCTACGATCTGCTGCATCGCGACGTCGCCAACGTCGGGGAGTGGTTCAATCGGCACGGTCATGCGGTAGAGGTGGAGGCAATCTATGCGGAGCTGCTGGCGCTCGCGTGGTGAGGCTCGCGCCGTCCTGATGACCATCTGGGTGGCTGGGGCGGAAGGATTCGAACCTTCGATCTCCTGATCCAGAGTCAGGCGCC
>JBBDNI010000022.1:0-5156 GCA_040877645.1 Chloroflexota bacterium | reverse complement strand
AGGCCCCGGTCCGGTTGCTGATCCGCTTGAGCGCCGCGATCGGGAGGTAGCCGTAGGCCGCCTGGACGGCCTCGAGGATCGGCAGCATGTGGGCGGGATCGTGGTCGAATTCCTCGAGGATCGCGTCGACCTGGGCGAGATCGATGGCGGCGAACGGCTGGTAGGCAGGGTCCGGCACGGTGCGACCGGATCGCCGAAGCGCCGATTCCTCGCGCCGTTCGCCGTACGTCTCGGGCGGACCCCAGTGCACGTGGTATCGGCCGCGCGTGTCCATCCCGCCCATGTCGATGCACTCGATCGGGCAGGCCTGCGCGCACTGGAAGCAGGTCTCGCACTTGAGGGTGCCCCACTCGTCATAGAGCAGCTGGAGCCGGCCCCGCCACTTGTGCGGGGGATCGCGCCGATCCTCCGGGTACATCACGGTGACCTTAGGTTCGAAGAAGCGACGCAGCGTGACGGCCATGCCCTTGGCCAGGCCGAGACCCGGGAGAAGGCTCATCGCGGCGTCTTCACGATGACGATCGCGGCGGCGGTGACAAACAGGTTGAGCAGGGACGCCGGCAGCAGCCACTTCCAGGCGAAGTCCATCAGCTGGTCGATCCGCACGCGCGGGAGCGTGCCACGCATCCACACGAAGGTGAACACGAACAGGTAGGTCTTGAGCATGAACCAGAGGACCCCGGCGACCCAGTCGAGTCCGAGGTAGGCGCCCGCGCCGACGATGGCGACCAGGAACAGGTTTGCCAGCACGAACCCGCCGACGAGGGCCTGCCAGCCTCTGATCCGCGAGCTCGCGATCCAGAACGGCACCGCGAAGGCAATGGTCAGCACGAGCGGGACGATGGCGACCAGGAGGAGCAGCCCGATGCCGAGGCCGCCAGGATCCAGCGACAGTGTGATCGGCCACGGCCACGGGAACGGCGCGTTCCACCCGCCGAAGAAGAGGGTAACGGTCAGGGCCGAGATGATGAAGACGTTGACGTATTCGGCGAAGAAGAAGAACCCGAAACGCATGCCCGAGTACTCGGTCGCGAAGCCGGCCACGATCTCCGAGTCGGCCTCGGTCAGGTCGAACGGCGTGCGGTTGGCCTCCGCGGTTGCCGCGATGAAGAAGATCAGGACGCCGAGCGGCTGCTGGAAGACGTACCAGTCAGTAAACCAGCCCGACTGGTTGAGCACGATCTGGTTGAGGCTCATGGTGCCCGCCAGCATGATCAGGCCGACCACGGACAGGGTGAGCGGGATCTCGTAGCTGATCACCTGGGCCGCCGACCGCAGGCCGCCGAGCAGCGAGTACTTGTTGTAGCTGGACCAGCCCGCCATCAGCAGCCCGACGACGGACAAGCCACCGATCGCGAAGAAGTAGAGCAGCGCGATGTTGAAGTCCTGGCCGTACAGTCCGGGCGCGAACGGGATCACCAGCAGCGTCATGACGCTGGCGAGATAGGTCACCACCGGCGCCCAGGTGAAGACGAGCGAATCCGCGCCGGTCGGTGTGAAGTCCTCCTTCATCAGGACCTTGAGCCCGTGCACCACCGACAGCAGCGAGCCAAACGGCCCGACTCGGTCCGGGCCGATCCGCAGGTTCATCAGGGCGATGATCTTCATCTCCATGTAGATGATCAAGAACGCAGTCGGGATGGTCATCAGCAGGATGATCGTGGCCGCCAGCACGAACCGGACGATCGGCAGGTTGGCGACCAGGACGTCCACGATCGGCTGCCCGAGGACCACGATCACCGCGACGAGGCCGACGGTCAGGGCGACCAGGATCGGGATGGCCGTGAAGATGACCTTCCCGGGCAGCGTCAAGCGGTTCCAGGACCGGGAGAGTACTGTCATCGCACGGCGCGCCGTGGGACGGACGATGCCCGCGTTGCCGGCTGCGCGCGTTCGCTTACGCACCTGATGGTGCGCGCGCTCGCGTGCTCACCGGCGCCTTGGCCTCGCCTCGTCCCACGGCGCGCAAGGCAGTTCGCTTTCACTTGTCCACTCCCCCCATGATGGGATCGAGTGATGCCATGATTGCCATCGTGTCGGCGATGAGGTGCCCGGGCATCATGACCCCCACCGACTGGAGGTGGATGAACGACGGGTCGTGGATCCGCATCCGGAACGGCTGGTCCGTGCCGTCACTGACCGCGTAGGTCGAGAGCTGGCCGCGGGGGCCTTCCACGGCCGCGTAGGCGCGCCCCGGACGCGGTCGAAGGAGGCGCGGCAGCTTGGCCATGACCGGGCCGTCCGGCATCTGGTGCAGGCACTGGTCGATGATCCGCAGGCTCTGCTTGATCTCGTCCATTCGGAGCAGGTAGCGCGCCAGGCAGTCACCCTCGGAGCGGGTCGGGATGTCGAACTCGAGCTCCGGGAAGACGCTGTACGGGTGCGCCCGGCGAACGTCGAAGGGCACGCCGGTCGCCCGCAGGTTCGGACCGGTCATCACCATGCGCAAGGCCGTCTTCGAATCGATGGTGCCGAGACCGCGCATCCGGCGGACGAAGATCTCGTTCTCGTTGAGTAGATCGTTGCCGGCCTCGATCTGCTCCGTGGCCCGGCTCATCCAGTCGCCGAGGCGGCTCATGAACTCGTGGTTGAGGTCGCCGTTGACGCCGCCGATCCGGAAGTAGTTGAACAACATCCGCGCGCCGGTCAGCGACGACAACATGTCGACGATCTCGTCGCGCTCGATGAACGACCAGAGGATCGGCGTCAAGCCGCCCAGGTCGAGCGCCATCCAGCCGAGGAACAGGGCGTGGCTGGCGATCCGGTTGAGCTCGGACGAGAGCACGCGGATGTACTCGGCCCGCCGCGGGACCTCGATGTCCATGAGCTTCTCGAACGCCATGACCGGCGACCATTCGCAGAACAGCGAGCTGACGTATTCGAGCGGGTCGACCTGGCTGATCACCTGGTGGTAGTCGGCGTTCTCGCACAGTTTCTCGACGCCACGGTGGAGGTACCCCAGGACCGGGTCGAGGTCCACGACCTTCTCGCCGTCGAGCTTGAGGACGACCCGCAGCACACCGTGCGTGGACGGGTGCTGCGGCCCCATGTTGATGAACATCTGGCCGTCGCCGAGCGTGTAGAACTCCGCCTCGCGCTCGGTTCGCGGCGGGTACGGCGGGACCGGCTCGAAGACGCCGAGGTCGCGATCGAGCGTGACGCGCGGGTCGTCTGACGGGCCGCTGGTCGTGGTCATGAATGGAGGTCCTGGCTCACGCGGGCGTCCGCCTGACGAGGGCCGCTGCGGGCGCGTTGCTCGGCACCTGGCTGCGCTCCATCGGCCGGACGCCGGCACCGGGTGAGCGGGCGGCGTCGTCGGCCAGGTAGAAGTCCTTGCGCAACGGGAAGCTCTGGTAGTCGGGCGGCATGTAGATCCGGCGCAGGTCGCGGTTACCCTCGAACGTGATCCCGAACATGTCGTAGGCCTCGCGCTCCATCCACTCGGCGCCCTTCCACAGGAAGGTGACCGAGGGCACCCTCGGATCGTCGCGCGAGAGGCCGTCGGCGATGACCCGCAGCCAGTCGGGCGTGACATCGCTCCACAGGTGGTAGACAACCTGCATGACCTGGCCGGTATCCACACCGGCGAGATCGCTCAGGAACTCGAACCGGAGCTCCGGCTCGTCGTGGAGCGCACGCATCACGGCGACCACGTCACCTGGCGCGATGCGCATCTCCGTCTCGTCGTGGCGCTGGCGGATGGGCCCCGTCAGCTGGTCGCCAAACCGCGCCTCGAGGCGGGCCTTGAACCGTCGATCCACGCCTAGACTTCCTGCGGGACGGTGGGCCCGACGGGTCGCTCGGGCCAGGACCCCCTGTGATCCTTGATCAACTGCTGGAGTTTCATCATCCCGTAGATCAGCCCCTCCGGACGCGGCGGACAGCCCGGGACGTAGACGTCGACGGGCATGACCCGGTCGATCCCCTCCACCGTCGAGTAGCTCCGCTTGTAGCGCCCGCCGGAGCACGTGCAGTCGCCCATTGCGACGCACCACTTGGGCTCGGGCATCTGCTCCCAGAGCCGGACCAGCGGCCCGGCCATCTTGGTCGTCAGCGTGCCGGCGACGATCAGCACGTCGGCCTGGCGCGGGCTGGCACGGAACGGGAACATGCCCCAGCGATCCATGTCGTTCTTCGACGTCGCCGTCGACATCATCTCGATCGCGCAGCAGGCGAGGCCCGACAGGAGTGGCCACAGGCTGTTCATCCGGATCAGGTCGAGCACGTAGTCCGCCTTGGTCGGGATGACCTCCAGGGCGCCGCCCCAACGGGCGTCGTCGCGTGCCGCCTCGCCGGTGGCGGCGTATTCGCGCAGGTGGGTGATGTCGGTTGGGCGTCCGCCGTCGTAAGCGGACGGGTCGGCCGCCTGCCACAACGTGTTGGGCACGAAGATCGGGCTGGTCATCTCGTCGCTGGGTCGCGTGGCGGGGAGGGCCGGCTGGCCCGCGACATCGGATGCCACGCCGGTCGCGTCCTCGGGGCCGGTGCCCAGGTTGGCGACGGGCGACGGCTCTTCGTTCAGCGCCACGTCAATGCTCCCTTCCGCCAGGCATAGGCCAGGCCCAGGAGCAGGATCGCCACGAAGATGAACATGCTCACGAGCCCGCCCAGGAGGAGGTCCTGGAACGCGATGGCCCAGAGGTAGATGAAGATGACCTCGATGTCGAAGGCGACGAACAGCAGAGCATAGATGTAGAACGACAGCCCGAACCGGCCGTGCGTGTCGCCGTACGTGTCGATGCCCGACTCGTAGGGCAGGCCCTTGTGCTCGTCACCACGGTTCCGATGGGAGATCAGCCACGCCGCGCCGATCGTCACGAACACGAACGAGACGCCGGCGAACGCGAACCCCAGGACGTACCAGATACCGGTCAATCGAACTCCCTTGGAGCGACCATCCCGCTCGGGGCGCCCGCCGGCTCGAGGGAGCCAGCGAAGCACCGAGGCACGCTCGAGTTGGACGCGCCTCCCCGAAGGCAATTCTAGCAGTGGGAGTTCGGTCGGGCGCCGAGCCGGGAGGCCCCCCGGAGCACCGGGGAGCGGCCCGCGCCGAGCGCGCGTGCAGGAACGCGTGCCACTCCCTGCCAGATTCGGGCCCGACCGATGGCAAGCGTGGCGCCGCCGCTGAACGCGAGTGGTTAGCCCGACCAGGACGG
>JBBDNI010000021.1:0-5248 GCA_040877645.1 Chloroflexota bacterium | reverse complement strand
CGTGGGCGGCCGCCAGCGAACGAATGCTGGGCGGCCTGATCGCGACCTCGATCCTACTGGCCAGCGCCAGCCTGCGACCCCTCGACACGCTGTGGGAGTGGGTCAGTCGCTCGTTCGGCATCGACGCGGCCCGGGGCGTGCTGGGCGGGCTCCTCTTCGTTGCGCTGGCTGTGCCCGCCTTCCTCATCGTGCGGGCGATGCGCGGCGGGGCGCTGCTCCGCGGACCGGTCACATCGGTCCTGAACAGGCTGGCCGCGGTGCTGGTCATCGTGGTGGTCGTCTTCCACGTCGGGCCGGACCTTGCGACGTCGATCGGCGCCCCGACGCAGAGCGACGCGCCGGTTTCGATCAACCCGCCAGCCGGCGAGAGGCCCGACATCTACATGATCCTGATGGACGGCTATCCCCGCGCCGATGTCCTCCAGCGCCGCTTCGGGTTCGACAACCAGCCGTTCATCGACGAGCTCAGCTCACGCGGCTTCGAGGTGGCCGACGAGAGTCGCTCGAATTATGTCTTCACGCAGATGACGCTGGCTTCGATGTTCCAGATGCGCCACATCGAGGACACTCCCGGGCTGGCGCCGCTGATCGGAACCCCGGGTGGGCATGTCGCACCGCTTCGGGAGGCCATCACGCGCGGTCCGGTCTGGAGTGCGCTGCGGACCGCCGGGTATCGGATCGTGGTCAACCTCGCTGGCTACGAGCACGTGTCCCTGCGCAGCGTGGGGCATGTTGTCCTGGACCACGGCGAGATGAACGATCTCGAACGGGTCGTGCTGGGTCGCACGTGGCTCCTCGACCTGGTCAAGGTCTTCGTCCCCGACATTTACGCGCAGCCGTGGCATGACCGCATCCTTCGCGGCTTCGGCGATCTCGAGGAGCTGGCGGCGGCGGGCGAGTCGCGGTCCGAACCCACCTTCGCGTGGGTGCACATCCCCGCACCCCATCTGCCGCTGGTCGTGAACGTCGACGGAAGCACCCGCCACCTCGATCCTCGTCGGTTCGACCCGCTCTCGGTTGCCGGATTCGGCCTCAACGACGCCCAGATGCGGGCTGCCTACACCGACGAGGTGACCTACCTCAACCAGCGCCTGCTGAAGGTCATCGGCGCCATCCAGGACCCTGCCGCGGCTGCGCCCGGGCGGCCGGAACCGGTGATCGTGATCTTCTCCGACCACGGGTACTACTACGACCGGACCGATACCCAGGCTCGCTTCGCCAGCTTCCTGGCCGCGTCGACCCCGGGGGCGCCCGGCCTGCTCGGCGGGTCGCCCACCCCGGTCAACTACTTCCCGCTCCTGCTGAACCGATACCTGGGCACCGACTTCCCGCGCGCGGAGGATCGCTACTTCGTGTCACCAGATACGCGAGGGCTGCTGCAGCTGACCGAGGTGCCCAACCCGGATCGGCCGGCGGCGCGGCACTGATGGCTGACGCACCGCCGGCTCGGCCGCGATGGATCCTCCATCCGGCGCTCCTGGCGGCGGCTTTCGTGCTCGAGGTGGCGCTCGCCAACAAGGTCGAACCGGCTGGCTTCGCGCGAGCACTCGGCATCGCGATCCTGGCCGGAATTGGGCTCACGCTCGCCGCATGGGGGATAACACGAGACCGATGCATCGGCGGATTGGTCGCCACGACGCTGGTCCTGGCGACCATCAGCATCATCCCCCTCTACTTTGCGTGGTCCGCCCTGCAGAGCGCCTTCGGCCCGACCCCGGCGCTTGCGACCTTCGGTGTCGTCCTATTCCTGAGCATTGCCCTCCCCGCGGTGCAGCGGGTTCGAGTACAGCGCGGCGCCAGCCCGATGCGCGGACCGGCAACCTCAGTCCTTAATCGATTCGCGGCCGTGCTGGTGGTGGTCGTCGTCGCATTCCACGCTGGTCCCGACCTGCCCGGCGCGGTGGCCAACGCGCTTGGGCCGCGAGAGACGGTCACGGTCGCCCCCGTCTCGGACCTGCCCGACATGTACGTGCTCCTGCTCGACGGCTATCCCCGGGCCGATGTCCTCGAGCGACGATTCGGCATCGATAATTCGGCGTTCCTGGCCGAGCTGGGCGATCTGGGCTTCGACGTCGCGACCGACAGCCACTCGAACTACGACTTCACCCAGCTGACCATGGCCTCCATGTTCCAAATGCGGCACCTGGAGGATGTCGATGGGCTGCGAGCGTTGATCGGCGTGCCTGGCGGGCATGTAAACGCGCTTCGCAACGCGCTGATCGACTCGCCCGGGTTCGCCACCCTGGAGGCGGCGGGATACCAGATCGTGGTCACCCAACCGGGGTATGACCACGTTGCGCTGCGCGGCGTGGCCGATCGCGTCCTCGAGCACGGCGAGATGAATGACCTGGAACGCGACGTCCTGAAGCGGACGTGGCTGCTGGATCCCCTCGGCGCGCTGATGCCGACCTTCTTCACTGGCCCGCCACGAGATCGGGTTGTCCATGCCTTCGATGACTTGTCGGAGGTCGTCCAAGATGGATCGGCCAAGCCCGTCTTCGCGTGGGTACATGTGCCCGCTCCGCACCTGCCGCTCGTGCTGGATGCAGACGGGCGGGCGTTGGAGCTCGACCCACGTCGATTTGATGGATACGACGCTTCTGGATTCGGCATGACCGATGCCGAGTTTGCCGCCGCCTATGCGGACGAGATCACGTACCTGAATGCCCGGGTCATTGGCGCGGCACGGGCTCTCTCATCAGCGCTGGGGCGGCCGGATCCGGTCATCGTCATCATGTCGGACCACGGATACGCCACCGCCGTGGCCGATGGGCCGGCCAGGCTGAGCAACCTGTTCGCGGCCTACACACCCCGGGCGCCGGGACTGCTGGCGGACGCGCGGACTCCCGTCAACCTGATGGCGATCCTGTTCAACCGATTTCTGGGCACGGAGTTCCCACTGTCGGCGGACCGCTACTTTCTGTCGCCGAGCATTACCGAGGTGCTTGAGCTGACCGAGGTGCACGTCCCGGACCCTGCGGCGGACTCATGAATCACGCCTGCATAAGCCGACTACCCTAGCCCCATGCGAATGCTGCTCGTGTTCCTGGTGATGCTGCTTCTGATCGGTGGTGGCCTGAAGCTGGCCGGAATGCAGATCCCGATCCTCGATTACCCGCTGGGCGGGCCGTTCAGCCAGCCCAAGATCGACGTCGTGCAGCCGGACCTTGACCTCCCGTAACTCGAGCTCCCCTGACTAATCGGGCTGGAAGGGAGTGAGCCGGAGCGTGAAGGCCCAGTCGGACCACCAGGCGCGGTAGGGCAGCGCTTCGAGATCGGCCCCGAAATAGGCGGCAGCGGCATTGCGCAGGATGTTGACGGGAGACTCGTCGTCCGCGAAGAGCGACTCCACCCCCGGGCTGCGCACTGCAAGGAACGAGCGGAACTGCTCGCTTCGGTCCTCCAGCGAATACCTGAGGCCGTGATCCGACATGAGGATGATGACCGCGTCTGGATCGGCCTCGGCCATCTGTCGCACGACCCGCAGCACCGCGGCGTCAAGCTCCTGGATCTGCCCAGTTAGGGCGGCTCGGTACTGATCCCGACTGATGCTCAGCTCTCCGATGGTCGATTGCCACAGCGAGCAGGTCGCCGGGAAGCACTCCATCGCGGCGGGGGCGGTTGCCCCTGGAGCGTGGAGGGCGAAGGGCGGATGCGGGCTGTGTACGTGCGATAGCACGAACTGAGGCGTCTTGCGGTCCGTTGTGGCAAACCGAACCGTGGTTGCCAGCCCGTCTGTGACGGTTGCTTCGACACTGGACAGGAAGAAGGGGGTCACTTGATCGCGGAACAGCGTGCTCCACGGCGACGACCAGAGGATCGACGCTTCGAATTCCGTCAGGTGCCCGTTGTCGACGTAGTCGTCCGCAGCCGTCAGGGCCGCGGAGGTGATGGGCGGCGGGATGGTGCGGATGGTGTAGCCGCGTCGGCGAAGCAGGTCAATGAACGACCCCTCGTTCATCAACGAATGGAGCCAGCGGATCTGGCCCGCGTCATCCGCGGGGATCTCATCGCCAACCAGAAGGTCCTCGATGTATGCGCCGTTGAGAAACGAGGCCATAGTCAGCCACGTCTTGTTGTAGTTGGAGCGGGCATTGTCGGACACGTTGAAGCCCACGTCCTCCAGGCTGTGGATGAACGGCTCGTTGTCGATGCCGAACAAGCGCAGCGTATCGGCGCGCGGATAGCCATCGAGCAACAGGAGATAGATGTTGGGGCCCCCCACGCCAGGGGCGCTGTAGGCAGGGATGTCGACCTGAGGTTGGGACGTGCTGGCGGCCCAGCCACCCCACGCAGCGATGCCGAGGAAGGCGAGGCTGTAGATCCCGCTGGCGCGCGCGACGAAGGCAGGAGTTCCCGCGGGGAGGGGGCGCCGCCCTGACCGACCGCGGACGAATGCGATGACAAGCCACCAGATCACGAAGCCCGCGAGGACTCCTGCGGGCAGGGCTTCGCGCAAGGTAACGAGGATGAAGAGGCTGGATACAAGGGCCGCCCAGTTCCAGTCCCGAACGAGCACTCGCGCGATGACAAGGGTCACGCCGGAGATGGCCACGCCAACGATCAGCGGCCGGATCAGCGCGCCAGGGGTCGTCGCGATCCCGGCAAACCGGCTGAGAAGGACCGCCGCGGTGAAGACCAACGGCTGGGCAATAGAGAGCAGACGCTCAGGCCGAGTCATGTCGGGCGGAGAGTAACCGAAGGACTGATACGTCCCGGGCGAGTGTTGTCCTGAAGGTTGGCGCTAGCGAGTGATCGGTCGAGGGTCAGGCTCGAATGGGTCGAGATCGAGATACGTATACCAGTCGCCAAGCCACGCGCGGTAAGGAAGCGGTTCGAGATGCGCATCGAAGTAGGAGGAGTAGAGGATGCGCAGGAGGTTGACCGGCGACTCGTCATCGGCGAAGAGGTCGTCGGCTCCTGGCGTCCGTGCGGCGAGGAGCGAGTGGAATTGCTCGGACGGATCGAAGAGTGAATAGCGGGCGCCGTGATCCGACATGACAATGACGATCCCCTCCGGATCGGCCGCAACGATCCTCTGCACTGCTGAGATGGTCATGTCATTCAGGATGGCAACCTGCGGCAGCAGGCCCGCGCGATATTCGTCGAAGCCGATCTGCATGCCCTCGGTGGTGGAATGCCACAGCGTGCAGGTGATGGGGAAACAGCCGGGAGCGTCCGGGACCGGTGTTCCAGGCCGATGCAGCGCGAACGGGGTATGCGGGCTGTGAACGTGCGCGAGCACGAA
>JBBDNI010000020.1:0-5286 GCA_040877645.1 Chloroflexota bacterium | reverse complement strand
CCATCGCCAGCGCCAGCCTCGCCGCCTTCCTCCTCTTCAGCGCCTACATCGACAAAGTCAACCTGATCCAGCGCAACCGCGGCGGCGAGCTGCTCACCTCCGTCAACCTGGCCGATGTCGGGGTCTTCGTGGCGGCTCTGATCGGGGCCATGCTGGTCTACTTCTTCAGCTCGCTGGCCATCAGGGCGGTGGGGACGACCGCCCAGGCGATCATCGTCGAGGTGCGTCGACAGTTCCGCGAGATGCCCGGCATCATGGACTACACCCAGCGGCCGGACTACGCCAGGGTGGTGGATATCACCACGCGGGCCGCCCTGCGGCAGATGGTCGCACCCGGGCTGGTGGCGGTGGCCACCCCGATTCTGGTGGGCGTGCTGCTGGGCTACCAGGCGGTCGCCGGGCTGCTGATGGTGGGCACCATCTCCGGTGTGATGCTGGCGACGGTGCTCAACAACGGTGGCGGCGCATGGGACAACGCCAAGAAGTACATCGAATCAGGGAACCTCAGGGACGACGACGGCAACGTCATCGGCAAGGGCACGCCCGCCCATGCGGCGGCGGTGGTGGGCGACACGGTGGGGGATCCATTCAAGGACACCGCCGGCCCATCGCTCCACGTCCTGGTCAAGCTCCTCGCGACGATCACGCTGGTCCTGGCCCCGCTCTTCATCCGCTAAGCCACCGCCGGTAGCATGGGAGTGCCGTGGACCTCGTCCTCCAGGCCCTGCTGATCGGGCTCCTCCAGGGCCTGACCGAGTTCATCCCGGTCAGCTCCAGCGCGCACCTCGAGCTGGCGCCCTGGATCGCGGGCTGGCGGAGCGGCGGGGTGATCGGCAGCCTGTCGTTCGATGTCTTTCTCCACCTGGGCACGTTGCTCGCACTGCTCTGGTACTTCGCCGGTGATTGGCTCCGCCTGCTCGGCGCGGCAGTGGCCAGCATCCGCGAGCGGCATATCGGAGCGGACCCGGACCGGCGCCTCGCCTGGCTCCTCGTCCTCGCCAGCGTGCCGGCAGTGATCATCGGGTTCGTCGGGGAGGACCTGATCGACCGCTCCCTGCACGCCGATACCGACACCGTGCGCCTGGCCATCGCCGGCTTCCTGGTCCTCGGCGCCGCCGCCCTGTGGCTCGCCGATCGGCTGGGGTCGCGGCGGAGGACCATCGAGGGGCTCGGCGCGCCGAGCGCGCTGGCGATCGGCCTCAGCCAGGCGCTCGCCCTGCTCCCTGGCATCAGCCGCTCGGGGGCGACCATCAGCGCGGGGCTGGCGCTGGGCCTCGACCGCGAATCAGCGGCGCGCTTCAGCTTCCTGCTGGCCACGCCGATCACCCTGGGCGCCGGACTGTACGGGTCGCGCCGGCTCTTCGAAGCGAGCCACACCGGGGTCGAATGGCTGGCGATCGGCGTCGGGTTCGCCGCCGCCGCGATCTCCGGGGCGCTGGCCATCGGCTTCATGCTGTCGTGGCTGCGGCGGCGCTCGGTGACGATCTTCAGCCTCTACCGGCTGGGGTTCGCGGCTCTCATCGTCACGCTGGTGATTGCCGGCCGATAGGGCAGGATCCGGCATGCTCCGCTGCGGGGCGGAGTCTTTGACACTGATCGGCCACCCGCCTAGAATCGCGCAACGCCGGCCGCCCAAGGGTGGTCCGATCGTGGACTCACCTGGCCAGGGCCAGCTTCAGGAACGCCACGCGAACCAGTGGCGGGGCCTGGAGCGTTTTTTGTTATCGGATCCGCTCGCGGAGCGTCACCAATCCCCAGGGTGACGAGGCCAACGTCGGACCGGGGTTCGGCAGCGGCGGATGAGGAAAGGGGACAGATGAACAACAAGCCCGTCTACCTGACCGCCGAGGGGCTCGCCAAGCTCAAAGTGGAGCTCGTGCACCTGATCACCGTTGAGCGGCCGCGCGTCGCATCGCGTATCCACGATGCCAAGCTGGACGGTGACATCACCGAGAACGCCGAGTACGAGGACGCCAAGCAGGAGCAGTCGTTCCTGGAGGGTCGCATCGGCACGCTCGAGGCGCAGCTCAAGAACGCCGAGGTGATCGAGAAGACGAACGGCGACCGGGTCGGCATCGGGTCGAAGGTCGTCATCCGCGGCGACGACGGGCAGGAGACGTTCACCATCGTCGGCTCAGCCGAGGCCGCGCCGCGCGAGGGGCGCATCAGCAACGAGTCGCCGGTCGGTGCCGCGCTGATGGGCCACAAGAAGGGCGACAAGGTCATCGTTCAGGCCCCGGCCGGGGCTGTCACCTTCACGGTCGTCAGCATCCACTAGCCGCGCCAGATCACGTGTTCTGGGCCGACGAGCTGGCGGCGCGCCTCAGCGGCCCACAGGTCGTCAACGATTCGAAGACGCCGTCCGGCACGATCCACGTCGGCAGCCTGCGCGGCCCGGTGATCCTGGACGTCATCACGCGCGCCCTCCGCGCGCACGGACTGCCCACCACCCTCCTGTACGG
Organism: Chloroflexota bacterium; assembly: GCA_040877645.1. Lineage (GTDB taxonomy): Bacteria > Chloroflexota > Limnocylindria > QHBO01 > QHBO01 > CF-167. Next base: position 2,824 of record JBBDNI010000020.1, on the reverse strand, counting down.
GATCGACGACCTCGACCCGATGGATGCGCAGGCGATGCTGACCCCTGATGCCACCGAGCGCTGGATGGGCGCCCCCCTGGCCAATGTGCCGGACCCGGTTGGGGACTGCCACCCCTCCTACGCGCGCCATTTCGCCGGCCTCTTCATCGAGACCTTTGCAGGGCTCGGCATCCACCCCGACCGCTACTACTGGATGAGCGAGATCTATCCCACCGGGCAGGTGGACCCGCTCATCCGCACCGCCCTCGACCGTGCCGAGCTGGTACGCGAGATCTATCGGCGCGTCAGCCGCGTCGAGCGCCCCGAGGGCTGGCTGCCGGTGCACGTCATCTGCCCCACCTGCGGCAAGGTCGGCACCACCCTGGCGCGCGACTGGGACGGTGAGACGGTCGCCTTCGAATGCCTGCCCGACCTCGTGACCTGGGCGTCCGGCTGTTTGACCACCGGCCGCATCGCGCCGTTCGGCGGAGCGGCGAAGCTGCCGTGGAACCTTGAGTGGGCGGCGCAATGGAGCCTGTTCGGCGTGACCGTCGAGCCGTGCGGCAAGGACCTGGCCACCGCGGGAGGCTCGCGCGATCGGTCGGATGCCATCGCCCGCGAAGTCTTCGAGCGCGAGCCACCGATCAACCTGCCGTACGAGTTCCTGAACATCGGCGGGCGCAAGATGGCCAGCAGCAAGGGCCGTGGGGCCTCAGCCCAGGCGATCGCGGAGGTCGTCCCTCCCGAGCAGCTGCGCCTGCTCTTCGTGCGGCCGCGCCCGAACCACGCGCTGGAGTTCGACCCGGACGGGACCGATGCCATCCCGCGCCTGTTCGACGAGTCGGACCGCATCGCGGCGGCCACGGCCGGGCGCGAGGTGAAGGGCGAGCTGCCGCCCGACCACGACCGCATCTTCGCCGCCTCGCTGGTCGACCCGGCCGCCGATCTGGCGGCCGCCGCGGGCGCCTATCGGCCTCCCTTCTCACACCTGGCGCTGCTGCTGCAGGTACCCGGCGTCGACCTCCGCGCGCGGATCGAGGCCGAGAACGGCGGGCCGCTGACCGAGCTCGAGGACGTCATCCTGGAAGAGCGCAGCAAGGCGGCGCGCGCCTGGCTGGCGAGCTACGCCCCGGAACGCGCGCGTATCGAGGTCCAGCGTGCTGCGCTTCCTGCCGCAGCGGCCGGACTGGACGCGGCGCAGCGCGCAACGCTGGCGTCGCTGGCCGACGGGCTGTCAGCGGCAGCGGCGTGGGATGGTGAGTCGCTCCAGGCGGCGATCTTCGACGCCGCGCGAGTCGCCGAGCTGCCCGCCGGCCGTGCCTTCGCCGCCATCTACGCCGCGTTCCTCGGCCAGCCGAGTGGGCCGCGTGCCGGGTGGCTGCTCGCCTCGCTACCGGCCGAATTCGTCGTGGAGCGGCTTCGAGCCGCCGCCGGGGCCGATACGCTGCCCGCATGATCTCGCTCCAGCTGATCCGCGACGACGCCGATGGCGTCAAGCGGGCCGTCGCCCGCAAGGGCGAGCCGACCGAGCCGATAGACCGCCTGCTCGCCGCCGACGCGCGGCGCCGGCAGCTTGAGGGCGAGGCCAACGACCTGCGTGCGGAGCGCAACAACGGCAACCGCCAGCTCGGAGACCTGCTGCGCACCGGACAGTCCAACGATGCCGAGGCGCTCAAGGCCCGCATGGCTCCGCTGTCGGAGCGCATCGATGCTCTCGCGGCGGAGCTCGCGGAGATCGAGACCGCCATCGAGGCCGACCTGCTCCTGGTCCCGAACCTCCCACACCCCGACGTCCCGGACGGTGCCAGCGCCGATGACAACCCGGTCATCCGCTCCTGGGGAGAGCCGGCGGCCGCCGAGAGCGCCCCGCCGCACTGGGAGATCGGGGAGCGGCTCGGCCTCTTCGACCTCGAGCGCGGGGCGAAGATCGCCGGCTCGGGATTCATCCTGTACACCGGGGCCGGCGCGCGCCTCCAGCGCGCGCTCATCGGTCTCATGCTCGAGCTGGCCGAAGGCCATGGCTACCGCGAAGTCTGGTCGCCGATCCTGGTCAATGCGGCCTCCGCCCGGGGCACCGGCCAGCTGCCCGACAAGGAAGGGCAGATGTACGTCGTCGAACGCGACGACCTGTACCTGATCCCGACCGCCGAGGTGCCGGTCACCAATCTCTACCGCGACGAGATCCTGCCCGGCGACGACCTGCCGATCTACCACGCCGCCTATACACCGTGCTTCCGCCGCGAGGCGGGCGCGGCCGGCAAGGACACGCGGGGCCTGCTCCGCGTCCACCAGTTCGACAAGGTCGAGATGGTCAAGTTCGTGCGCCCCGAGACCAGCTGGGACGAGCTCGAGACGCTCACCCGCAACGCCGAGGAGGTTCTCGAGGCGCTGGAGATCCCGTATCGCACCGTGGAGCGCTGCACGGCGGACCTTGGATTCGCCCCGGCCAAGGGGTACGACCTCGAAGCGTGGTCACCCGGAGTGGGAAAGTGGCTCGAGGTCAGCTCGTGCTCCAACTACACCGATTTCCAGGCCCGGCGCATGAACCTGCGCTATCGCACCTCGGCCGATGCCCGGCCGGAGCTGCTGCACACCTTGAATGGCTCGGCACTGGGCATGAGCCGCACCTACGCCGCACTGCTGGAGACGCACCTCCAGCCGGACGGTTCAGTGCGCATCCCGACCGCGCTGCAGCCCCACATGGGAGCCAACGCCATCGTCTGACGGACGGGGGCGCGCCGGCTACTCCTCGCGGGCGTACCACACGTTGCCGGGACCGACGAAGCTATTGCCCTCGCCCCACAGCGCCACCGTCTGGCCGCGCTCATTGATGTCGAGCTCGAAG
>JBBDNI010000019.1:0-5313 GCA_040877645.1 Chloroflexota bacterium | reverse complement strand
GTTGTAGATCTCGGGAATCTCCATCTCCATCACGCGTCGCAGGAAGCCGCGGTGCGTGCGACTCACCACCAGCACCGGTCCGCGGGTGGTGCGGCGCACCTCGAGCACGTACACCTTCAGGTGCTGCCCGATGCGGTAGTGCTCACCGGGGAGCTGCTCGCTGACCGCCAGCACCGCCTCCACGCCCTTGCCCATGTCGAGCACCACCGCCTGGTCCGTGGTGCGATGCACCACGCCGGTCATGATCTCGCCCTCGCGGCTGGCGTACTGGCTGTAGACCACGTCGCGCTCCGCCTCGCGGAGGCGCTGGCGGTAAACCTGGCCGGCGGTCTGTGCGGCGATCCGGCCGAGCTGCGCCTGCGTCACGTTCTCTGGCACGCGGACCTTGGCCCCAACCCCGGTGGCGGGGTCGATCTGCTGCGCCGCGCCGACGAGCATCTGGAGCTCGGGATCGACCACCTCGTCGGGGGTGGCGACCACCTCGTACTCGCGGTACACGCTGATCTGGCCCGTCTCCGGGTCGACGCGCACGACCACGTTCTCGGGTGCGTCGGCGTTTCGGCGATAGGCGGACTCGATGGCCTGCTCCAGGGTCTCGATCAGGATCTCCTGGGGAACGCCCTTCTCAGCGTTCAGCTGGAGCAAGGCTCCGATGAAGTCCCGGTTCACATCCGCACCTCGCCCCTGCGGGGCAGAAACAAAAACGTGGGAGGCGAACCGACCCACGTTCAGTACTCAAGATCAGTATCGATTTTGTTCCGCTGAACGGTCCGCGAAACCGTCCGGAGTATACCAGCCGAGGCTGCTCCCCGCCAGAGGTCAGGGGTCGGTGTGGGCCCTATCCGCCGATCAGATTCGCCACGTCGCGGATCGAGATCAGGATCACGAGCACGATCAGGACCATGAAGCCGGTCAGGTACACCAGCGCCTCGCGCTCGGCCGGGAGCCGGCGCCGGCGGACCGCCTCGATGATCACGACCGCGATCCGCCCTCCGTCCAGCGGTGGGAACGGCAGGACGTTGAGGACGGCCAGGTTGACCGACAGGATGCCGACGAAGATCAGCTGGCTGACCAGCGGCGCGCTGAGGACTCGCCCGGTCTCCTCGGCGATGCCGATCGGTCCCACCGCCGAGCCGGCGTCCGGCGACAGCCCGAGGAGCCCGCCGACCGCCTCGGCCAGGCCGCCGGGGATCTTTAGCGCCAGGTCACCCGCGGCGAGGAAGCCCTCCCAGCTCGCCGCCAGCGGCCCGCTCACCTGGGACGGGACCTCGACCAAGGACTCGGGTTCATAGCTGAATCCGACCGCGCCGAGGCCCCTGGCCTCCTCGCTGGCGGTCAGGGAGCGGGGCGTCACGTCGAGCACGACCTGGCTACCGTCGCGCAGCACGGTCAGCTCGACCGGATGGCCAGCCCGCGAGCGAACGTAGGCGGTCAGATCCCGGGAGACCGGGAAGGTCCGACCATCGGCCGCGACGATCTCGTCATCGACCCGCAGTCCCGCGGTCACGGCCGGGCTGTCGGCCTGCACCTCGGTGACGGTCAGCGGTCCCCGACCCTGCTGCACCGGCAGGCTGATGGCCACGGCGAAGAGCACCGCCGCCAGCAGGAAGTTCATCACCACGCCCGCCAGCAGCACGACGATCCGAATCCAGATCGGCTTGCGGTTGAAGGCGCCGGTCATGGCCTTCTCGATGGCAGCCTCGGACAGGCCCCGATGCCGCATCTTGTCGGCCTCGACCTCACCGTCCTCGCCGAGCATCTTCACGAAACCGCCGAGCGGGATCCAGTTGAGGGAGTAGCGGGTCCCTCGCCACACCACCGAGCCGATGCGGGGCGGGAAGCCGACCCCGAACTCCTGGACCGTGATGCCCGCGCGCTTGGCGACGACGAAGTGGCCGAACTCGTGGACCAGGATGAGCACCACCAGGACGCCGATGAAGGCAAGGATCGTCTGCACCACGTCCATCAGGCAGCGCCCCCCAGGCCGAGCTCGGCGGAGAGGGCGGAGCGCACCTCGGCATCGAGCGCCACGATGGCGTCCAGTTCGGGCTCACCCGGCCCGCCCCAGCGCTCCACCGCATCGGCGATCACCGAGCCGATGCGCGGGAAGCTGATGGTGCCGGCCAGGAAGGCCGCCACGGCGGCCTCATCGGCAGCGTTGAGGATCGTTCCGCGGTTCCCCCCAGCGGTGGCAGCCGCCCGCACCGTGTCGTACGCCGGGTAGCGCCCAGGCGCCAGTGCCTCGAACTGGAGGGTGCCCCAATCCTCCGGCGCTCCATGGACTGCCGGCGACGGCCAGCGCTCGGGGTAGGTCAGCGCGTACTGGATCGGGAGTCTCATGTCGGGGAGGCCCAGCTGGGCCTTGTACGAGCCATCGGTGAACTCGACGAGCGAGTGCACCACGCTCTGGGGATGGATCACGGCGTGAATCCTATCGTACGGAAGTCGGTACAGCCATCGAGCCTCGATCGCCTCGAATGCCTTGTTGATCATGGTCGCCGAGTCGATGGTGATCTTCGGCCCCATCCGCCACGTCGGATGGTCGAGCGCGTCGGCCGCGCTGACGCGCTCCAGGCTGTCGGCCTCCCGATCTCGAAACGGGCCGCCCGAGGCGGTGAGGACCAGACGCCGGACGTCGCTCAGCCGTTCCCCGACAAGACATTGCCAGATGGCCGAGTGCTCGGAGTCGATCGGCCGCAGGCGCTCGATCGGATCGCCGCCCAGCTCGTCGAGCTGCCGCGCCACCAGGTGCCCGCCGGTGACCAGCGTCTCCTTGTTGGCGAGCGCCACCCGCCTGCCGCTGGCCAGGGTGGCCAGCACCGCCGGCAGCGCCGTCATGCCGGTGGTCGCCACCACCACGATCTCGGCCGCATCAAGCGTCGCCAGCTCCTCGAGCCCTCCTCCCGCCCAGCGGGTGGCGTCAAGGCCCTTCGGGCGGCCCTCGGCGCACCAGGACTTCGCGTCCGGCCACGCGGCCAGCTGGGCGGCGAACTCGGCCGACGCCCGGCCTGCGGCCAGCCCGAGCAGCCTGAATCGGTCCGGGAATGCGGCCAGGATCTCGAGCGTCTGGCGCCCGATCGAGCCGGTCGACCCGAGAACGACGACACCGGTCACAGGCCGAAGCCGGCGACCAGCAGCGCGTAGCCCGCGAGCACGGGAGCGGCGAACAGGAACGAGTCGATCCGATCCAGGATGCCGCCGTGGCCGGGAACCAGGAAGCCGGACTCCTTCTTCCCCGCCGAGCGCTTGACCATCGACTCGGCCAGGTCGCCCGCCTGGGCCGCCAGCCCGACCAGCGGGCCGATCACGAGCGGCTGCCATGGATCCAACCCCACCAACGCGGCGCCGATGCCGGCCGCCACGGTCGCCGTGATCAGCCCGCCGGCCAGCCCCTCGACCGTCTTCGAAGGGCTGATGTGGTCGATCAGCCGTCTCCGCCCGAGCCATCGCCCGGTCAGGTACGCGCCCGTGTCATAACCCCACACCACCAGCAGCAGCAGCAACATCCAGGCGGAGCCGGAACGCAGCCCAAACGCCCCGACGGCGGTCGCGGCCGATCCGCCGGGGGGTGCCAGGTGGGCAACCACCACCAGGTACGGTGCCAGCAGGCCGACATAGGCAACCCCGAACGAGGAAGTGGCCCAGGTCAGGAATCCCTTCTTCGGCTCTGCCCGGGTGAAGCCGGCGATACCCAGCAGCAGCACGGCTGCGGCGAACGTGACCGTCGGCAGGCCGGGCGGCTCTGTCGCCCGCAGCAGATCGGCCAGGGCACCACCGATGAGCGCCTGGTTGGCGGCGATCAGCCCGGCGCCGGCCACGCCCAGCCCGGTGGCCAGCGCCAGGACCTGGGGCGGCTCAAAGCCCGCCGCATCGAGCAGGGCGATCAGCTCGACGAGGGCCAGGAAGACGAGCAGGCTGACCAGGATCGAGAGCCACGGCTCGCCGAGGAGCGCGATGACGACGACGATCGGTGCCAGGATCGCGGCGGTGATCAGGCGGAGGCTGAGCATCGACCCATCATGCGCCGTAGCGACGTTGCCGCTGTGCGTACTCCTCGATGGCGGCGTCGAGATCGGCCTCGGCGAAGTCCGGCCACAGCGTCGACGAGAAGACGAGCTCGGCATAGGCGCCCTGCCAGAGCAGGAAGTTGCTGGTGCGCTGCTCGCCCCCCGTGCGGATGATGAGGTCAGGATCGGGCTGGCCGGCCGTGTAGAGATGCTCATCGAATCGATCCTCGTCGATCTCGTGGGCGGGGACGCCGGCGGCCACCAACGCCCGCGCCGCGTCGATGATCTCGGCGCGACCGGCGTAGTTGAAGGCGATATTGAGCGCCATTCGCTCCCCCGCCCGGGTCCGATCCTCCGCTTCCCGGATCGACCGCACGATGTCGGCGGGCGCCTCGTGCAGGCGACCGATGACCCGCACCCGGACGCCCTGGGCGACCAGCTCGTCGGTGTGCTGCCGCACGGCGCCATCGATCAGGCCCAGCAGCCCCGTCACCTCGTCGTCGGGCCGGCGCCAGTTCTCGCGGCTGAAGACGTACAGCGACAGGACCTCGATCCCCTTGTCAGGCGCGACCCGCACGATGGGGCGGATCGCCTCAACCCCCTGCACGTGGCCGGCGATGGCCGGCAGCCCGCGCGCTGCGGCCCAGCGGCGGTTGCCGTCCATGATGATCGCGACGTGTCGCGGGTGCTCACGGAGCGGCAGCGCCTCAGACCTCCATCACTTCCGCCTCTTTGCGCTCGGCACGCGCATCGACACCCTCGACATGCCGATCGGTCATCTTCTGCAGCGCGTCGAGCTCGCGGCGTTCCTCGTCCTCTGACAGCGACCCGTCGCGCAGGGCCTTCTTGAGGTGGTCCGCGACCTCGCGACGATGGAAGCGGATCTCGACACGGGCCTCCTCCGCTCGGCGGCGGACCTGCTTCACCATCTCGCGACGGCGCTCCTCGGTGAGCGGCGGGACGCTCAGTCGCACCACCGTGCCGTCCACGTTCGGCGTAAGGCCGATGTCGCTCTTGATCAGGGCGCGCTCGATCGCCGACAGGACGGACCGATCCCACGGTTGGATCACGATCAGGTGCGGGTCTGGCGTGCTGATGCCGGCGATCTGGTTGAGCGGCGTGGGCGTGCCGTAGTACTCGACCTGGATCCGCTCGACCAGTGCTGTCGAGGCACGGCCGGTGCGGATCCCGGCGAAGTCTCGCTCCATCGCCTCCAACGAGCGCTGCATCTTGGGCTCGGCGGCCAGCAGGTCGGGGTGGGTCATGCCGACACCTCGGGGCCGATCCGCGTCCCGATCGCCTCCCC
>JBBDNI010000018.1:0-5345 GCA_040877645.1 Chloroflexota bacterium | reverse complement strand
TACGCTGTCCGGGCCGATGAGCCCGCCCACCCCCGACGCGCGGCTGCGTGTCGACGACTTCGACTATGCCCTGCCGACCGAGGCGATCGCGCAGGTTCCGGTCGAGCCACGCGACGCCGCGCGGCTGCTCGTCCTCGACCGCGCGGCGTCCAGGCCGGGCCAGCCCACCCTCACGCATCGCAACTTCCGGGATGTTGGGGAGCTGCTGCGCCCAGGTGACCTGCTGGTGGTTAACGACTCGCGAGTGATCCCTGCGCGCCTGCCCGCGACCCGTGCCGGCGGTGGGTCAGCCGAGATCCTGCTCCTGCGTCCCGATCCCGGAGGCGACGGTGCATGGGAGGCGCTCGTCCGCCCCTCCCGCCGAATTGCCGTCGGATCGCGGCTGACGCTGAGCTCTGGCGACCAGGTCGAGGTCGGCTCGGCGCTGCCGGGTGGCCTCCGCTCGGTGCGCTTCGACCGTGATCCGGCCGAGGTCATGGCCGCGGCGGGGGAGACCCCACTGCCGCCCTACATCCGTGAGCATTCCACCCCGGCGGATCGCTACCAGACGGTCTACGCGCGACCGCCCGGCTCAGCCGCCGCTCCGACCGCCGGACTGCACTTCACCCAGAACCTCCTACGCGCGCTGAACGAAGCCCGGGTCCGGCTCGCCAATGTCACGCTCCACGTCGGGCTCGACACCTTTCGCCCGCTGGAAGGCGACTACGTCGACCAGCACCGCATCCATCGCGAGTGGTACGAGATTCCGTCGCGCACCCGGCAGCTGCTGCGCGACACGCGGCGCGCCGGCGGCCGAGTGATCGCCGTCGGCACGACCAGCGTGCGGGTGCTCGAGACGGCCGCGCGAGCGGAGCTGTACGGCGGCTGGACGGACCTGTACATCACGCCGCCGTATCCGTTCGCCACGGTCGACGCGATGATCACCAACTTCCACCTGCCCCGCAGCTCGCTGCTGCTGCTGGTCACCGCGTTCGTCCAACACGGGATGCGGGACACGGGTCCGCTGGAGGCAAGGGACACGCTGCTGGCGACCTACCGTGCAGCGCTCGTCGAGGGCTATCGGTTCTACAGCTTCGGCGACGCGATGTTCATCGCGTAGGCTGGTCGACAGTGTCCTCACCGATCGGCTTCACCGCCCGCCCGACGAGCATCGGCCGCGCACGGATTGGCATCCTGGCGACGCCACACGGCAGCGTCGATACGCCCGGATTCATGCCGGTGGGCACCCAGGCGACGGTGAAGAGCCTCTCCCCGGGCGACCTGCGGACGGTTGGCGCGCAGATCATCCTGGCCAACACCTACCACCTGTCGCTGCGCCCCGGGCATGAGCGGATCGCGCGGCTGGGCGGGCTGCATCGGTTCATGAGCTGGGATGGGCCGATCCTGACCGACTCAGGCGGCTTCCAGGTCTTCAGCCTCGCGCACCTCGGGCAGGTGGACGACGACGGCGTGACCTTCGCCAGCCACCTCGACGGGTCGCCGCAACGACTGACTCCCGAGCGGGCGATCGAGATCCAGGAAGCGCTGGGCAGCGACATCGCGATGGCCCTCGACCAGCTCGTCGACGGCACGCTGCCCGTGGCCGAGGTGCGGGTCGCCATGGACCGCACGCACCGCTGGGCCGAGCGATGCCTCGCTGCCCGCAGCCGCCATGACCAGGCGCTCTTCGGGATCGTGCAGGGCGGAGTGGACCCCGCACTCCGGCGCGAGAGCGTGGCAGCCATCGCTGCCCTGCCGTTCGACGGCCTCGCCATCGGCGGGCTGTCGGTGGGGGAGAGCAAGGACGACCTGGCCGCCACGCTCGAGGTGGTGGCCGGCGCGCTCGGCGACGACCCGCGCGTTCGCTACCTGATGGGGGTCGGCTCGCCGCCCGACTTCTTCACCGCGGTGGAGCACGGGGTGGACCTCTTCGACTGTGTGCTGCCCACCCGCGTGGCTCGCAACGGACAGCTGTGGACCTCGGTCGGACGACTGAACCTGCGCAACGCTCGCCACCTCGACGATCCCGCGCCGCCGGATCCGGCCTGCTCTTGCGAGGCGTGCACCAACCACTCGCGTGCCTACCTGGCGCACCTCTTCCGAGCCGAGGAGCTGCTCGCCTATCGCCTCGCCTCGGTCCACAACCTCACCTATACTCTGGGCCTCATGCGGGGCATCCGAACGGCCCTCGACGACGGGGCGTACGGAGCACTGCGAGAAGCCGTCAGGGCGCAGTACACGAGCGCCGGGGCAAGGACCGATAAGTCCGCCGTAACGGACCGATAAGGCCCGATTCAGCAGGCTTGCGGCACCTCCACCGGCCCGTCACCGGGAGGTCCAGCAGATGGCCAAGGGCCGCGATCGACCGCGTCACCAGGAGAAGCGCAAGCCGAAGCAGAAGGCGCCGAAGGTCCAGCCCGCATCGGCCTATGACCAGCCGATGACGGTCGAGCTGGTCAAGAAGAAGCGCAAGCCACGCAGTGAACCCGGCGAGGAGGCTTGATCTGACCTTTCGCCGCCGGGAGTGATGAGAGAAGGAGCCCGCACGACCATGGACGCCCCGGTGGCCCCCGCCGAGACTCAGACCCCCAGCCAGCGCAACGGCGAGCGCGGACGCGCCGTCGAAGCCGCCATCACCCAGATCGAGAAGCAGTTCGGCCGTGGCGCGATCATGCGTCTCGGCGACAAGGGCGCCAAGATGGCGGTCGAGGTCGTGCCGACCGGATCGATCGCCCTCGACCTTGCCCTCGGCGTGGGAGGCGTGCCGCGCGGCCGCATCACCGAGATCTTCGGCCCCGAATCGAGCGGCAAGACGACGCTCTGCTATCACATCGCGGCCAACGCGCAGCGGGCCGGCGGGATCGTCGCCTTCATCGACGCGGAGCACGCGCTCGACCCGACCTACGCCCGCAACGTCGGGCTGAACGTCGACGAGCTGCTCGTCTCGCAGCCGGACACCGGCGAGCAGGCGCTCGAGATCGCGGAGACCCTGATTCGCAGCAACGGGGTGGATGTGGTGATCGTCGACTCGGTTGCGGCCCTGGTGCCGCGCGCCGAGATCGAGGGCGAGATGGGGGACAGCTTCGTCGGCCTCCAGGCGCGACTGATGAGCCAGGCGATGCGCAAGCTGACCGGGGCCATCAACCGCAGCAACACGGCACTGATCTTCACCAATCAGCTGCGCGAGAAGATCGGCGTCATGTTCGGCAACCCGGAGACGACGCCGGGCGGCCGCGCCCTGAAGTTCTACTGCTCAGTCCGCCTGGACATCCGGCGCATCGAGACGCTCAAGAACGGGACCGATGCGATCGGCTCGCGGACCCGGGTCAAGGTGGTCAAGAACAAGGTCGCGAGCCCGTTCCGGATGGCCGAGTTCGACATCATGTTCAACGAGGGGATCAGCCGCGAGGGCGGTCTGCTGGACGTGGGCATCGCGGCCGGCATCCTGTCCAAGACGGGAGCCTGGTTCAACTACGGCGAGACACGCCTGGGCCAGGGACGCGAGAACTCGCGCGACTTCCTGAAGGCGCACCCCGAGTTGGCCGATCGGATCGAGGCCGAGATCCGGGGCAAGGTCGCCTCGATTGAGGTCGGCGTCGAGGGGATCCCCGAGGCGGAGTAGGCGGGCCCCTCGCACCGATGCCCGGGCGCCGACGGACACGAGCCGCGAACGACGAGCGCCCTGCGCCCGACCCTGAGGCCGCGATGGAGATCGCCGTGCACTTCCTCGGCACCCGCCCCAGGACGCGCCGCGAGCTGCAGCTCCGGTTACGGCGGGCCGGCGCCAATGACGAGGTGAGCGACGCGACCCTCACCCGGCTCGAGGCGCTCGGATACGTCAATGACATCGCCTTCGCGCGATGGTGGGCGGAGCAGCGTGACCGCCACGCGCCGCGCGGACGTCGGATGGTCGAGGCGGAGCTGCGGCAGCGGGGGGTGCCGCGCGAGGTGCTCGAAGAGCTGCGCGGCGGCGAGCTGGCCGAGCCGTCGCTCGACGCCGAGCGGTTGCCGGGCACGGAGGACGAGCGCGCCGACGCGGCCCTTGCCGGCCACCTGCGAGGACGACCCGTGCCCGACGATCCCAGGGCACGGCAGCGCCTCGGCGCCTACCTCGTTCGCCGGGGCTTCGATCCCGACGAGGCTCGCGCCGCGATCCGCCGGCTCACCGCACCGTCCTGAGCGCGGAGCGCACCAGCGCGCTACGGTGTCGCGCACGATCGCACGGAGAGCTGCCGATGGTCCGCAGCCAGGCCAGGACCACCGAGGAGTACATCGCAGAGCTTCCCCCTGATCGGGCCGAAGCCGTCCGCCGCGTTCGCGAGGTGGTGCGGAGGCACCTCCCCGCAGGCTATGAGGAGGGGATGCAGTACGGGATGATCGGCTGGTACGTACCCTTCAGCCGACTTCCGAAGACCTACAACGGACAGCCGCTTGGCTACGCCGCGCTCGCCAACCAAAAGAACTACATCTCCCTCTACCTGAACAACGTCTATGGCGACCCGGCGATCGAGGCCTGGTTCCGCGAGCGATTCGTGGCGTCCGGACATCGGCTCGACATGGGCAAGTCGTGCGTCCATTTTCACAGCGCCGACGACCTCCCCCTCGACCTGATCGGCGAGACCATCGCTCGCACCCCGGTCGACCAGTACATCGCCAAGTACCTTGCCGCACGGGGCCGCTGAGGGTCCGCTGGGCGCCGCGGCCGCCACTCGCCGGGGTTGCCGCGGAAAGTACCCCTGGAGGGAGTACTTCTGACCCGGGTGGCATCCCCGCCGAAGAACCGTAACGTCGCCCCAGGTGACGAGACGCGTTACCGCAGGCGACGGCCTGATAAAGGCAAACCCATCGCGAGATGGGGACGCAAAGCCAGGGGTCTCGGTCGGACCGAGACGGCCTAGCCGCCAGTAGCCGCGCATCACCCCACGAAAGGGGAACTGATGCAGGCACACCGCGAGAATGGCGCGAGTTGGCACGGTCGAACGGACCGAGTCGAAGATCGCGCCTTTGCCGTGCCCGCGGCGACTGATCGGAGCATCCTGCGTCGCGTTTCCATCCTGCTCGGCGTGTCGTGGGGCTATCACAGGACCCCGCAGCCTTCTGGCCCGAGCTCCTCGCCCTTCCTTCCGCGCCGCCTGGCCGTGGCGCTTGGCAGCCTGGCCGTGGTCGCCTCGGCGATGGCGCCGCCCGCCAGCATGGCTACCGGCTACGACCCGACCACCGACATGAACTCGATGTACAACACCACCCTGTACACGGGGACGCAGGCCTGGTGGGCTACCGGCTTCACCGGCGCGGGCGTCGACGTGGCCGTCATCGATACCGGTGTCAGCCCAGTCGAAGGACTTGCCGGGGCAGGCAAGGTCATC
>JBBDNI010000017.1:0-28971 GCA_040877645.1 Chloroflexota bacterium | reverse complement strand
GGTGGCGATCGCGCGGCCGATAGTGAGGACCGAGACGGACCGATCCCACTTCGCCCGGCGGCGCACCGGACGCTGGAGCCGCGGCACCGTCTCGACGTTGTGGTTCAGGATGTCGGGCTGCGCCTCGACCACGGTGCGGATGTCGGCCTCGCGTCCATTCAGGTCGGAGATCAGCACCTCGACGCTGGTACCGGGCGACTCGCGGCGGATGGCCCGGATCGTGTCGGCCACGATGCTCGCCCCGCCATCGGGCAGGTCGTCGCGGGCGACCATGGTGATCACCGCGTGGTTGAGCCGCATCTGCGCTGCCGCTTCGCCGACGCGTCGCGGCTCGTCGGTGTCGGTCTCGGGTGGGCGTCCGGTGTCGATGGCACAGAAGCCGCAGTTCCGGGTGCAGACGCTGCCCAGGACCATGAAGGTGGCGGTGCCGAGCGCCCAGCACTCGCCCTGGTTCGGGCAGCGGGCCTCCTCGCAGACGGTGTGCAGGGATTGCGATCGCATCAGGCGGCTGACCTGGGCGAAGGTCTCGCCTGAGCCGATGCGGACCTTGAGCCACTCCGGGCGCCGTCCGCCGGGGCCGGCGTTCTCCGGGATCGGGTCGCCGGGGAAGAGTGCGACGCTGTCGAGGGCGGGGCCGCCGGGATACATCAGGTCGGAGGGGGAGGCGTGGTGGCCCGACGTTTCGTTGAGCACGGAGAGCTCGCCCAGGGTCGAGAAGTCACGCTGTGGGTCGGGTATCACGCACCGAGTCTAGCAAGGGGGCGGGGATCACTCTGTCAAGGTCGCTTGTTCGGCTGTGCGGCTGTGCTGCACAGATAGGCCCGACACGGCGCCTCGGCCTGCCGGCTCGACCTGTCAAGGTTGCGTCATGGAGTGGCAGACGCTCATCGGCATCGGCCTGGGCATCTTCGTCGTCTGGGCGGTCCTGGTGGCGTTGCTCCTGGTGTTCCGTCCCCGCGACGTCAGACTCGGCGAGGTCGTTCGGATCATCCCGGACCTGCTTCGTCTGGTCCGCAAACTGCTTCGCGACAGGGCCGTGCCGATGGGTGCCCGAGTAGCGCTGGTCGTGCTGCTCGCCTGGCTCATCAGCCCGATCGATCTCATCCCCGAGTTCGTCCCGATCCTTGGACCCCTCGACGATGTTGTGGTTGCGGTGCTCGTCCTGCGCTACGTTCGACGCCGGCTTGGGCTCGACGAGCTGCGACGGCGATGGCCAGGCACTCCCGAGGGATTCGCCCTGCTCAACCGTGTCCTGGGCTCGAACTGAACCTCAAAGCTCCGCGTGCCCGTGCGCAGCGTGCACGACGGCATGGCCCTGGCCACGCCCGATCATCCAGCGGTTGACTGGATAGGCAACGACGCCAGCCACGACCAGTGAGAAGGCGAGGCTGCCCCAGAAGAGCGGGTCGACCAGGTGCGCATCCATGGCGCTGGGGATGGCGAGCAGGATGGCGTTGTCGGTGAGCTCCATGATCGTGATCGAGACCGTGTCGGCGGCGAGGGCCAGCCGGGTGGCCTGCCGGAGCCGCATGCCCGATGCCAGCAGCGGCCGGATCGTCAGCGCGTAGCCGAAGAAGAAGGCCAGGAGCACGGCCAGGACGATGGTGGGGACGGTCTCCCAGCCAAGCGCAGTCCCGATCACCATGCCGAGCACCTCGCCGATGGCGCAGCCGGTCAGGCAGTGGAGGGTGGCCTGCACCGCCAGCCGATTGAGGGATTGTGCGGCGTTCATGCCGGTGCTCACCCGCCAACCTTAGCGGTCGCGTCCGCGCCGCGACTTGGAGCCAGCCGCTTGTAGCCAGATTGCAATGGGGTTGGGCTTAGACGGGATCGGAGGCTCCCAGAGGCCGGATGCCCGCTCGAGCCGAGCGTGGGGGGGGGCCGTCCGTGCCGGCCCAGCCACCCTGCAGCGCGCCTAACGCCATCCAGGCTGCCATCTGGTGACTAATCAAGGGGTATGGCCGCGTAACGACAGCCAGGCTGTGAATTGGCAAGGAGGCCGCTCCGGCGGCTGTGTGGGCGGCTCATCATGTGGCACCGGATCCCGCCGCTAGACTCGGGCCAATGGAGCCGTGGACCGTCCGAGTCGCGATGTGGAGCGCGCGATGGCGATGGGTCGTCTTCGCGGCCTGGTTCGTGGCGACGATCGGGATCTTCGCGGGAAGCCTGGCGGCGGGCGGGATCAACACATCCGACGTCAACAGCGACCCAAGCGGCCCGCAGCTCGAGGCCGAGGAGGCGTACGAGGTCTTCGGCGCCGGGGAGCCGGTCGACCCCTCCGAGCGACTCGTCTTCGTGCTCAACGGCGGACCTGGTGCGGTGGAGGATGCGGCGTTCCGGGCAGGAGTCGCCGACCTGGTGGCCGACCTTGCCGCGGCCAGCGCCGTCGTGGACGGCAGCGACACGCCGACCTTCGACGAGCTGGCCGACCCGTTCGTCGCTCCCGCCGAGGCCGGCCTCGTGTCGGCGGATGGCACCACGGTGCAGATCGTCGGCAACGTCCCTGGCGAGGACCCGCAGGTGGAGCTGCTCCTCGAACCGATTCCGGCGATCGTGGATGCCGCCCGCGCAGTGATGCCGGACGCAACGATCCACGTGGTGAGCAACACGTTCATCAACCGCGACATCAACGACCTGATCAGCCACGACCTGGACAGCTCGCTGCGCGTGACGATCCCGTTGACCTTCCTGATCCTGCTGCTGGCCTTCGGCGCGATCGTCGCGTCGGTGATCCCGCTGGTGCTGGCCGTCACCTCGCTGCTGGCGGCGTTCGGGATCCTCGGCCTCTACAGCCAGGTGGTCTCGTCGGTCAGTCCGAATGCGACGCAACTGATCGTCCTCATCGGCCTGGCGGTGGCGGTCGACTACTCGCTCTTCATGGTCACCCGATTCCGGACCGAGCGGCGCCACGGCCGGCCCGTCGCGCTCGCCATCGAGGTCGCCAGCAGCACTGCCGGGCGGGCGGTCTTCTTCTCCGGCCTGGCGGTGATGATCTCGCTGGCGGGGCTGTTCACGCTGGGGATCACGCTCTTCACTTCGATGGCGGTCGGGACGATCGGCGTCGTGCTGGTGTCGGTGATCGGCAGCCTGACCTTCCTGCCGGCCACGCTCGCGATCCTCGGGGATCGGGTGAACGCGGGCAGGCCGGCGACCTGGATTCCGAGCCTGCTGACGCGCGTGCCGGGCGCGGGCATGCGGAGCCGGGGACGCGCCGCGCTCGACTGGCTGGAACATCGCGCAGCGCGACCCGAGGGGAGCGGTGCCTGGGCTCGCCTGGTCAGCGTCGTGATGGCCCGGCCGGTGGTGATGGTCGCCGCCAGCAGCGCGGTGCTGCTGGCGCTGGCGTTCCCCCTCCTTCATCTGCGGATCGGCCTGACCGATATCACCGGCTTCCCGAAGTCGATCGATGGCGTGGCCGGGATCCTGCTCCTCAACGAGAAGTGGCCGCAGGGCACCGACATGCGGCTCGATGTGGTCGTCACGGACCCGGATCGGGCGGAGGTGCGGACGGCGATCGAGCGGCTCAAGGTCGACGGGCTGGAGATCCCCGGCCTGAGCGGTCCGGCGGGGGAGCGGCTATCGACTCAGGGCGACGCGGCGCTCATCTCGTTCACGATGGGCGGT
The DNA here is from genome assembly GCA_040877645.1 of Chloroflexota bacterium. Classification (GTDB taxonomy): domain Bacteria; phylum Chloroflexota; class Limnocylindria; order QHBO01; family QHBO01; genus CF-167. The sequence continues at coordinate 25,347 of JBBDNI010000017.1, read as the reverse complement.
GGCCGCAACGACGACGGCAACTGGTCGATCGTCCATCGGGTCCGCGACGAGCTGCGCCCTGAGCTCTTCGGCGATTTCTCGGACGTGCGGGTGCTGGTCAGCGGCCAGGCAGCGGTGGCGCTCGACGTGACGCAGGTCTACCTCGACGGCACGCCGCGCATCTTCGCCTTCGTGCTGGGACTCTCGTTTCTGCTGATGCTGGTCGTCTTCCACTCGATCGTGATCCCGATCAAGGCCATCATCCTGAACCTGCTCTCAACCGGCGCTGCCTTCGGCGTGATGGTGCTCGTCTTCCGGGACGGCTGGCTGGCCGAGCCGCTGGGCATCACGCCGGGCGGGGTGATCGAGAGCTGGGTCCCGGTCTTCATCTTCACCATCCTGTTCGGGCTGTCGATGGACTACCACCTCTTCATCCTGACCCGGATCAAGGAGGCCCGGGACCGCGGGCTGGACTCTCGGGCCGCCGTCGCGCGGGGAATCTCGGTCACCGCCGGCACCATCACCAGCGCCGCCTCGATCATGGTCGTGGTCTTCGCTGCGTTCGTGACGCTCAAGTTCGTCTTCATCCAGCAGCTGGGGCTGGGCCTGGCCGTGGCCGTGCTCATCGACGCGACGATCGTGCGCAGCATCCTGCTGCCCGCCTCGATGCAGCTGCTGGGCGACTGGAACTGGTGGCTGCCGCCCTTCCTGCGCTGGTTGCCACAGATCACGATCGAGGGCGAGGCCCCCGAACTGGCGGAGGCCGACGTGTGAATCCCGATGAGCTCGCCGACCTGATCAACGATGAGCTGCGCGCCGTGGCAAAGCCCGAGCGCGCCGTGCAGGAGAAGGGGTACCTCAAGAGCGACCTGGAGTTTCTCGGCGCATCGGTCTGGGAGATTCGCCGGGTGGTCAAGGCGTTCGTGAAGGGCACGCCGGCCCTTGATCACGATCGATTGACAGCCCTGGTCGATGCCCTCTGGAACGAGCCGGTACACGAGCGGCGGATGGCGGCATCGGTCCTGCTGGAGCTCCACCCGAAGCTCATGACTCCCGACGACATGCCGTGGATCGAGCGGCTGCTGCGCGAGTCGTTGACCTGGGCCCTGGTCGACGGCCTGGCCGGCAACGTGGTCGGCGGCATCCTGGCTGCGTCGCGGGCGGAGGTGACGCCGGTGCTGGACCGATGGGCGACCGATCCCGGCTTCTGGATCCGTCGCAGCTCCTTGCTGGCCGAGCTGCGCCCGCTGCGCGCGGGCGCCGACCTCGCCCCGTTCCTTCGTCGCGCCGATGCCATGCTCGACGAGAAGGAGTTCTTCATCCGCAAGGCGATCGGCTGGGTGCTGCGGGAGGTGGGCAAGCGCCGCCCTGACGAGGTGGCGGCCTGGCTGGCGCCGCGTACGCATCGGGCCAGTGGGGTGACGATGCGTGAGGCGGTGCGCTATCTGCCATTGGAGGTTGCGGAGCGGTTGATGGCCGCGTACCGGGAGAAGCGGCCGGCGGACTGATCGGCAGAAGTCATACGGGTACTACCTGCTCCGGGGCCGGGGCCACCCGCCGCCCGTCACGTGGGCGCGCAACCGGTACCCGTCACCCGATCGTCCTATCGCCGGGGCGGACCTTGTGCTGTTCCATTGCGGTTCATGGAAGCACGAGCATTCCTCGCGCCATCCGCGCGTCAGCCTGCGCGACGGCCGAACCTGCTGCTGCTCGTCTACGGCGCGGTACTCGTGCTCGTTGCCGTCACGGCCAGTGCTCTGCTCGGCATCACCTCGGGGCACATCCAATCATCCTCGCTGCGGGCCGTTGTCGACCGCGACCGGGCGCTGGTGGCGCTCTTCGTCCGCGACCACATCCTGGGCACCGACCTGCAGGGCTCCGTCTCGCCAGCGCGATCCGCGGAGCTTGAGGAGCAGCTGGCTGCCCTGACCTCCAGCGACGCCATCCTCCGCATCGTCCTCCTGGACCGAAACGGTCGCGTCGTGGCCGCCGATGTCCCCGGCCTGCGAGGCACCGTGCTCCCCGTCACGGGAGCGCTGGAGGAGGCCCTGTCGGGCGAACCGTCCGCGACCGTACAGGACAAAGCCAGCTCGGCCGACGTCCCCGGTCCGGCCATGGAACCGACCTCCATCATCGCCGAGTACCTTCCGATCCTGGCCGATTCGCGTCAGCTCGGCGTCGTGGCACTCTGGCGCGACGCGTCCCTGGTCCTGACCACGATCGCCGCGGCACGGACCGATGTGCTGGTCGTCACGCTCACCGCGGCAGTGATCCTGTCGGCCCTTCTCTTCCTCATTTTCCGTGCGGCACAGCTGCGCCTGGCGCGGCAGCAGGAGCAGCTCATCGCGGCCACGCGGGAGGACTCGCTCACTGGCCTGCTGAACCACGGCGCGGTGGTGGCGCTCCTCACCGATGCGATCGAGTCCTCTGCCCGTCGATCGGATCGCCTGGCGGTTGCGCTGATCGACATCGACAACTTCAAGCTGCTGAACGACACGCATGCCCACGAAGCCGGCGACGAGGTCCTCGTTCGCGTGGCCGAGCTCCTGCCCGCTGGCTCGCGTGAGCACGACCACGTTGCGCGCTACGGCCCGGACGAATTCCTCATCGTTCGCTCCGGAACGAGCGCACTGCAGATGGAGGAGATGGTCACCGACATGCGCAGTCGTCTGGCCACTATGGACGTGCAGTTCGGCGACTCCGATCGGCTGCCTGTGACAGTGAGCGTCGGCATCGCGGTGATACCAGACCACGCTGATGGGGTGACCGAGCTGCTGGCGGCTGCCGCCGCGGCATTGGGAAACGCAAAGGAGAGCGGGGGAGACCAGGTTCGAGTGGCGCAGCGTGCCGATCCCAACGCGCTGTCGCCGACCTTCGACGTCCTGCATGGACTCGTCATCGCGGTCGACACCAAGGACCGATACACCCGCCGCCATTCCGAGGACGTGGCGCGCTATGCGCTCTTCCTTGGTCGCCGACTCGGCCTCGACGACGAGGCGCTAGGTAGCCTCCACGTCTCGGGGCTGCTGCACGACATCGGCAAGATCGGCATCCCGGACACGATCCTGCGCAAGCCCGGCAAGCTGACCGACGACGAGTATCGGATCTTCAAGCAGCACGTGACCCTGGGCGACTCGATCGTGCGCGACCTGCCGAACATCGAGGTCGTGCGCGCGGGCATCCGGACGCACCACGAACGCTGGGACGGCGCCGGCTACGTGTCGGGCCTTGAGGGCCAGGAGATTCCGCTCATCGGCCGCATCCTGGCGGTCGCGGATGCTTTCTCGGCGATGACCACCTCCCGTCCGTACCGCAAGGCCCTCGACGTGGCCGAGGCCCTGAAGCGGCTCGGCGACGCCGCCGGCACGCAGCTCGAGGAAGACCTGGTGGCATCCTTCATCAAGGGCATCGAGACCGCCGATGATGCGCCGCTGCCGGGCGACGACGCTGGCCTGATCTGGCTTCCCAACCTGCAGGTGGCCTGATGCGTCGCCGGCCGAGGCGCCTCGCATGGGCCATCGGCCTGGTGTCTCTCGTCCTGGTCGCGGCCCGTCCGGCGGCAGCCGTGCAGGTCGAGCTATGGACGATCACGCCGCTGACCTTCACCGCCTACGCTGATCAGGCGCAGTCGGTGACCTTCACCGCCACCAATCTGAGCGTAGCGGTCCCGCCGAGCCTCGGGGTGATCGGCTGCGTGCGGCTCAACGTGCCGAACTCGGTCACCCTCAATGGCGCGGCCATGGTGTCCCCCACCAACGGGACTTGGACCGCAACCGTGGTGGGTGGTGGTGTCACTGTCAGTGCCACGACGATGGACGCCCGGATCGGCTTCAACGCCGCCGTCCAGTTCTCCATCAGCATCACCCCCAACCAGTTGGGTGAGTTCCTCTTCGGCGCGCGGGCCTTCGAGAACACCAACTGCTCCGCGCCGCAATTCGGCGGGTCGAACAACATCGCCGCCACCATCGTGCCGCCGATCCTGCCCACCGCGTCCCCGATCCCGACGGTGCCCCCGCTTCCTACCCCGCTCCCAACCGTGCCCCCGCTCCCGACCGCCTTGCCACTGCCGACGCCGGCCCCAACCGCTCGGCCCACCGGCGGTGCGTCGCCGACCCCGGTCGCATCGCCACCCGATGCCTCGGCCAGGCCGTCCCCGACGCCGCGGAGTTCGACGGCGCCGGGCAGCAGCACGGCTCCGGCTGAGAGCGCCGGCGGCTTGACACTCGGCCCAGGTGGGCAGCAGGGAGCAGGCGACGACCTGCTCGTCGATATCGGGACCGGCACCGGACTGGATGGGATCGTCTGGACGGTCCCGGCGGTCGCCCTGGGGTCACCGGGCATCGCCCTGATCCTGTGGATCGCGATCCAGACCGCCAGTGGCGTCGTATGGCTGCCGTGGGTGCGCCGGCTGCGACGCACGAGGCGCGAGCGGAGCCGCTCTCCCGCCTGACCTCAGCCGAGGGGCGAGGCCGGGTCCCAGGCCTCGAGGCGCTTTCGGACATCGGCCAGGAAGTTGCCGACCTGTGCGCCATCGAGCACGCGATGGTCGAATGAGCAGGTCATGTTCATCATCGGCCGGATGGTGATCACATCCTCGCCCTCAACGGTGACCACCACCGGGCGCTTGACGATCGCCTCCATCGACAGAATCGCCACCTCGGGGCTGTTGATGATCGGCATGGATGAGACCGATCCGAACCAACCGGTGTTGTTGACCGTGAAGGTGCCACCCTGGATCTCGTCCAGTCGCAGCTTGTTGGTCCGCGCGCGGGCCGCCAGGTCCTGGATCCGATGGTTTACGCCGCTGATGCTGAGCTGGTCGGCGTTGGCGATGACCGGCACCAGCAGGCCGTTGTCGACCGCCACCGCGATCCCGATGTTCATGGCCTGCTTCAGGATGATCCGATCCTCGGCGAACTGGCTGTTGAGGGTCGGGTGCAGGCGTAGGGTCTCGGTCACGGCCTTGATGACCGCCGCCACGTAGCTGATGCCGATCCCCTCGCGCGCCTTGTAGGCGGCCTGGTTCGTCTCGCGCCAGCGCACCACGTTGTGCATGTCGACCTCCACCACGGTGTAGGCGTGGGGGACGGTCTGCTTGACACGGGTCATCTTGGCGGCGATCCCCTTGCGCATCTGGCTCATGGGCATCTCCAGGTCACCGCCGACGGGTGCGGCCACTGGGGTGGGGGCAACGAAGGCGGGAGGCGCAGCTGGGGTCGCCGCTGGCGCCGCCGCGGTTGCCGGGGCAGCCTCGGCTGCCGGCTCGGCTGCGGGCGCCGCAACCTCGGCGGCTGGCGCGGCAGGCTCAACTACGGCCGCCGGCACCGGGTTTTCGGCGGTGGCGGGAACGGCGCCGGATGCCACGAATGCCAATACATCTTCGCGTGTGACCCGGCCGCCCGCGCCACTTCCATGCAGCTGCGTGATATCGATGCTGTGCTCGCGGACGAGGCGGCGAACCGCCGGGGTCATGCGCATGCTGCCGTCGGTCGGAGGCGGTGATGCCTCATGTGCCATCGTCACCGGGGCGACCTCGGGGGCGGTCGTCGCTGCTGGCGCAGGAGTGGCCTCCGGGGCTGGCGCCGGCTCGGGCGCGGTGGCGGGAGCAGCGGCTGCCTGCTCGGGCTCAGGTATCGGGGTCGGGGCGGCTTCGGGTGCCGTGGCTGCCGGAGCCGCGGGTGCGGGGGCCTCGGCGCCGGCACCATCGGTCTCGATCTCGGCCAGCGGGGTGCCGACCTTCACGGTCTGGCCGTCGCCGACGAGGATCTTGGTCACCACCCCGGCAACCTCGGCCGGCACCTCGGCGTTGACCTTATCGGTGACCACCTCGAAGAGCGGGTCGTACTGCTCGACCCGGTCTCCCTCCTTGACCAGCCAGCGCTCGATCGTCCCTTCGGTGACCGACTCGCCGAGCTGCGGCATCTTGATGGTGGTGGCCATGGTCTCCTCGTTCTAGGCTGGCGCGCCGCTGGCCGGCACGCGGGTTGGGCTCATGTTGCGCTCACGGTACAGGTCGCGCAGGACGCCGATCTCGCCCCCATGGTGCAGGTCGTGGTCAATCATCGTCCAGAAGATCTTCCAGGCCGGCCACTCCTCCCCCCAATTCGTGCGCACGGGAGCGTCCAGGTCGGCATCGGTCAGGCCATCCAGGGCGGAGACGAGAAGCTGCTGGCCGCGCTCGAGCATGGCGATGGCGTCGGCGACGGTGTGTGCCGAATCGATCTCAGGCCAGGTCAGGCGACCAGGGCCGAAGGCGTACTCGTGGTACATGACCTTGCACTCGGCCAGGTGGTCGAGGCGCCAGGCGATGGTGGTGAAGGGTCCTGGAACAGGGTGCTCATCGGGATAGTCGACCATCCAGAGACCGTTCGCCTGCGGTCGCACGGTCCAGCAGTCGGCGACGGGCTCCCAGAAGAACTCCTCGTCGGTCAGGCCCTGGACCCGATCGTGAACGACGGCGTAGGCCTCGCCCAGCTGGGCGGTCAGGAGTTGTGTCGCGGTCGTCATCGTTTCCGCTCTAGGGCTGGCATCGCAGCCCCTGCAGGTGGGCATGTCGCCATATCGCAGCATGATTGGGCTTTGCCGCTCTCGTCGAGGCCATCTCGCTGCCGAACCAGCCCACTCGAGCGTGAACGGGGCCAATGAGAAGCGCCGCGGCGGGCTTCAACCCGCCTAACGCCAGGGTGGTTGCAATCTGGCGACATAACGGCGGTTCAGCGGCCATAAGGCGAACGCCATTGCGATGTGGCAGCACGGACGTCTCGGCGCAGCTCGGTTGCGGTCGCCATGGGGCTCAGTACGCGGCCAGCGCCCGGGCCGCTTCCACGATCTTGGTCGGGTTGAGCATGAACCAGTCCTCGAGGTTGTGGTGGAACGGCACGCCTGGCACCTCGGGGCCGGCCAGGCGGGTGACGGGGCCGTCGAGATGCTCGAACGCCTCCTCGGCGATGGTGGCGGCCACCTCGGCCCCGAAGCCGCCGAAGCGGTTCGCCTCGTGGACGACGAGCGCCTTGCCGGTCTTAGCCACTGAGGTCAGGACCGTGGCGGTGTCGAGCGGGCGCAGCGTGCGCAGGTCGACCACCTCGGCCTCGACGCCGTCCTCGCGAGCCAGGGTCTCCGCCGCCTCGAGGGCGCAGAAGCGCATGTAGCCGTAGCAGAAGATCGAGAGGTGTTTGCCGGGACGCACGACCTCGGCCTGCCCGATCGGCACCACGTGGTCGCCGTCGGGCACATCGGCCTTGAGCAGGCGGTAGGTCTTCTTGTGCTCGAAGAAGAGTACCGGGTCCGGGTCGCGCACGGCGGCCTTGAGCAGGCCCTTCGCATCGGCCGGCGTGCCAGGGGCGACGACCTTGAGACCGACCGTCGCGGTGAAATAGGTCTCGTTGCTCTGCGAGTGGTAGAGCGCGCCGTGGACCCCGCCGCCGTACGGCATGCGGATCACCATCGGCAGCCCGAAGGCATTATTGGACCGATAGCGCATGCGGCTGATCTCGGACACGATCTGGTTGAAGGCCGGATAGGAGAAGTCGGCGAATTGCATCTCGGCGATCGGTCGCAGCCCGTAGATGGCGGCCCCGGCCGCCGCGCCCGCGATCATCGCCTCGGTCAGCGGCGTGTCGAGCACGCGCTTGTCGCCGTACTTGGCCCACAGCCCCTCGGTGGCGCCGAAGACGCCACCCTTCCTGCCCACGTCCTCGCCCAGGATCATCACGTCCGGGTCGCGCTCCAGCTCCTCGTCCATGGCGGAGCGGATCGCCTCGAGGATGTTCAGCTCGGCCATCAGTCCGCCTCCTCGGCGTAGACCCAGCGCTCCGCGGTGGCGGGATCGGGGTCGGGACGCGCCTCGGCCCGGGCGGAGGCCTGGTTCACCTCGGACTTGATTTCGGCGCGCATCGCCATGTCGGCCTCCTCGCTCATCAGGCCGGCAGCCAGCAGCCGGTTGCCGAAGAGGGTGATCGGATCGTGCTCGCGCAGGGTCTCCACCTCGGCCGGATCGCGGTAGCGGCGCTGGTCGTCGTCGGAGGAGTGGCTCGTCAGCCGCACCACGATCGTCTCGATCAGGGTCGGGCCCTCGCCGCGCCGGGCGCGCTCATGGGCGGCCTTGGCGGCCGCATAGCAGGCCAGCGGGTCGCGCCCATCGAGGGTCACCCCCGGGAAGCCGTACCCCTGGGCGCGGGCCGCCACCGACTGCCCGCCCACCTGCTGGGCCAGCGGCACGCTGATGGCGTAGCCGTTGTTCTCGCATACGAAGATGACCGGCAGCTTGTGCACGCCCGCAAAGTTCATTGCCTCGTGGACTTCACCCTGGTTGCTCGTCCCCTCGCCGAAGGAGGTGATTGCCACCACGTCGTCGCCGCGCACCCAGGCGCCCATGGCGATCCCGACCGCGTGCAGCACCTGCGTCCCGACCGGCGAGGAGAGGGAGACGATGTTGTAGCGGGCGGCGCCGTAGTGGCCGGGCATCTGGCGGCCGCCGGAGGACACGTCATCGCCCTTGGCCAGGTGCGCGGTCACGATGTCCTCGACGGTCATGCCGAAGGTCAGCGCCGAGGCGATCGAGCGATAGTAGGGGGCCATCCAGTCCTGGTTGCGGCGCATCGGCCAGGCGGTGCCGACCTGGGCGGCTTCGTGCCCCTGGCCGCTGATGATGAAAGCGATCTTGCCGGCCCGCTGCATCAGCCACATCCGCTCGTCCACGGCACGGGCGAGCAGCATCTGGCGGTACATGGCCAGCACGTCGTCGTCGGTCAGGCCGAGCTCCCGGTGCCCCAGCTGTGCTGCCGTGCCCGCTGCCTGCTTCGTGTCCGCCATCGGTCGGGCTCCTCTCAGGCGTCCATCGTCAGACGTGGATCGCCGCGCCGTCAACCGCCAGGGCGGCCTCGACCAGCACTTCGGGGAGGGTCGGGTGGGCGTGGACCGACATCGCGATCTCGGCGGCGGTGCCCTCGACCAGCAGCGCCAGCGTCGGCTCCGGGAGCAGGTCGCCGGCGGCGTGGCCGATGATGTGGGCTCCCAGCAGCACGCCCGTCTCGGCATCGGCCACCAGCTTGGCGAACCCGTCGACCTCGCCGATGATGGTCGCCTTGCCAAGCGCGCGGAACGGGAACGAGCCGACCTTGACGGCCCGGCCGGCGGCGGCCGCGTCGGCCTCGCTCATGCCCACCGACGCGATCTGCGGCCGGCAGAAGGTGACGCGCGGCATCAGCTCCATGCGGACCGGCGCCGGGTCGTGGCCGGCGATCGTCTCGACCGCCACCACCGCCTCGTGGCTGGCGACGTGTGCCAGCGCGTAGCCGGGCACGATGTCGCCGATGGCATACAGGTGCGGCACGCCGGTTCGCATGAACTCGTCGACCTTGACGTAGCCGCGATCCAGCTCCAGGCCGGCGATCGCCTCCAGGCCGATCCCATCGGTCAGTGGCCGGCGCCCGATGGCGACCATGATCAGGTCCGTCTCGGTCTCGATCCGCGTGCCGCCGTCGTTCGACGCGATCGCGAAGTGGACGCCGCCCTTCGTCCGCTCCACCGATTCGGGCACGATGGTCGAGGCGGGATAGATGCTCATGCCGCTCTTCTTGAAGACCCGTGCCAGCTCCTTGCTGACGTCGGAGTCCTCGAGCGGCACGATCCGCTCGGCGAACTCGACCAGGTGCACCTCCGCGCCCAGATCGCGGTAGAGACTGGCCCATTCGACACCGATGGCGCCCGCCCCGACGATCGCAACCCGCGCCGGGAGCGTCTCGCGCGTCAGCGCCTCGTCCGAGGTGATGATCCGCTCGCCGTCGATCTCCAGGCCGGGCAGGCTGCGCGGCGCCGAGCCGGTGGCCAGGATCAGGTCCGTTCCGCTGGCGTCGACGTCCGACTCCCCGCCGCTCACCTTCACGCTGGTGGGGCCGGTGAGGGTCCCCTGTCCGTGCAGGACGGTGACCTTGTTCTTCTTCAGCAGGAACTCGACGCCCTTGACGTGCTTCTCGACCACGGCGTCGCGGCGGCGAGCGAGGGCCGGATAGTCGAGGGAGATCCCGTCGCCGCCGACCAGCCCGAATTCGGCGCCCTGCTGCCGCACGCGGTGGAGGAAGTCGGCGGTCTCGAGCATCGCCTTGGACGGGATGCAGCCGCGGTTGAGGCACGTGCCGCCAAGCCGATCCCGTTCGACCAGGCCGACCTTCATCCCCAGCTGCGCTGCGCGGATGGCGCCGACGTAGCTCATCCCGCCGCCCAGGATCAGCAGGTCGAATCGCTGCTCGTCGCTCATGACGTTGCGGCGGGACGTTCGAGCGACCGCCCTTCGTGGGAGACCATGGCCTCGCGCCAGTTGTCGGGTACCCGCATCGGCTTGTCAACCTCGTAGTCGAAGGCGACCAGCACCGCGTCCGAGTGTGCCAGCTCCCGCGCGTCACGGCCGGTGAGCCGGTGCGACATCCCGATGCTGGTATTTCCGATCCAGTCGACCCGCGTCTGGACCTCGACCGGGTCGCTGAACAGGATCTGGGCCCGATAGTCGATCTTCAGCATGGCCAGGATGAACGGCATGCTGACCGGATCGACCCCGGTGCCGAGCACGTCGCGCAGGTAGAGGACCCGCCCCTGCTCAACATAGGTCGCCACCACGGCATTGTTGACGTGGCCGAAAGGGTCGAGGTCCCCCAGGCGCACTTCGACGCGCGTGCGGTGGCGAAAGTCGTCTGTCACGGGATGGCGATTCTACCCGAGCCCCTCACCGATGCGGGCCAGCAGGCCCGCCAGCAGGGCGGTTCGCGGCATTATGCTCGAGATGTCGAGCCACTCGTCGACCGAGTGGTCGTCGCCGCCGATCGGCCCCAGCCCATCCAGGGTCGGGAGCCCGGCGGCGGAGGTGGTGTTGCCATCGCTGGCACCCCCGGTGGCGGCGTCGCGCACCGAGAAGCCGAGCTCTGCCGCGATGGCGGTTGCCAGCTCCGCGAGGCGGGCCGAGCCGGGGGACCGCTCCATCGGCGGGTGATGCGCCACGCGATGCAGCACGGCGCTGACGCCGTCAAGGCTGGGCTGGCCCACGATCCGCTCCACGTCGGCGGTGGCGGTGTCGAACGCTGCGGCGGTGGTGGCCCGCAGGTCGAGCTCGATCCGGCATGACTCGGCCACAACGTTTGGGCGCGTGCCGCCGGCAATGACCCCGGCGTTCACCGTCACGCCGGGCCAGCGGCCATTCAGGTCGTGGAGGGCTATCACCTGGCGCGCCGCCTCCAGGATCGCGCTGCGGCCCTTCTCCGGCTCGACACCGGCGTGGGCCGCTCGCCCGGTGAGGGCGATGCGGTAGTCGGCGATCCCCTTGCGCGCGCTCACGATGTCGCCGTTGGCCCGGGCGCACTCGGTCACCAGCGCCGCGTCGTGGTCGGCCGCGAGGCGGCGGATGTGCGGCGTCGAGAATGGTGAGCCGATCTCCTCGTCGGGGTTGGCGACGAATGTGACGTTCGGGTGTGTGCCGCTGGCGTGCAACGCGGCGATGGCGTGCAGCGCCGCCAGCAGGCCGCCCTTCATGTCACTGACGCCGGGTCCAGTGGCCCGCTCGCCGGCGATGGTGAATGGGCGAGCGGCGGCGGTGCCCGGGTCGAAGACGGTGTCCATGTGACCGATGACGAGCACGCGGGGCCCCTCCCCCTCCAAGCGGCCGATGACCAGGTCGCCGAGCAGCTGCTCGCCCGTCGCTGGCTGGTGGGGAATCCGCTCGACGGTTGCGCCCATCTCCCCCAGCTGATCGGCGACGAAATCCGCGACCCGGTTCACGCCGGCTGGGGTGTACGACCCACAGTCGATGTTGACGAGCGTGGCGAGCTCGTCGAGGAAGCGCGGATATCGGGCGGCGACGGCGCGCTCGAGCTCGGCGTGGGCGGGGAGCGGCATTGCCGCGCGAGTCTAATCGGTCGATCGCTGGTCCGACCGTATACTCCCGGCCATGCCGAACGACGGGCAGTCGGCGACCGGCGGAGACCACCCGGCCGAGCTCCTCGAGCTGCGCGTCCTCGACGGTCCCAACCGCTTCTTCACGCGGCCCGCCGTCAAGCTCGAGTTCGGGGCTGCCACACCCGGACCGGCGGCCGACGCCGCGGCCACTGCCGGCCTCGCCATCCGACGCCTGCACGTGGCGCTCGAGTACGCCGCGCCACGGATCACCCTCCGTACCTCGGCCGATCGGCAGCGCGTCGCTCTCGCCTTCCCGTGGCGGCGCCGGGCGATTGCCCAGTCGATCGCTGCGGCCTCGGCTCGCCTCGCCCTGGGGCAGACGAACGAGCGACGGGAGCTTCGCAGCCTGCGCTCGGTGACGCCCGGGCCGCGTCCCGACCTGCCTCGCCCGCGGGTGCCGATCGTGGGGGTGACCGGCACGAACGGCAAGAGCACGACCACGCGGCTGATCGCGCACATCGCGGAGTCGGCCGGGTTGCGTACCGGGATGACCAACTCGGACGGCATCTACGTGCGCGGCGAGCTGATCGAGGCGGGAGACTGGACCGGCTTCGGGGGTGCCGCTCGGGTGCTGACCGAGCGCGCGTTGGACCTGGCCGTTCTCGAGACGGCACGCGGCGGGATCCTGCTGCGCGGGATCGGCTATCCGGCCAACGACGTGTCAGTGGTCACCAACGTCAGCGCAGATCACCTGGGGCTGCAGGGGATCGACACCCTGGAGGAGCTGGCCGACGTGAAGGCGGCGGTGGTGCGCATCACGAAGCGCTCGGGCTGGGCGGTCCTGAACGCGGCCGATCCGCTGGTGTGGGCCATGCGGCGCCAGACCAAGGCGCGCTGGTATACGTTCAGCGCCGATCCCGACGCCCCCCAGGTCGAGGCCGCCCTCGACAACGGCGGGCGCGCCGCCATCCTGCAGCGCGGCTGGCTGGTCCTCCTGGCTCCGGGTCGGGCACCGCAGCGACTGGCGCGCGCCGTCGATCTGTCGGTCACCTTCGCAGGCCTGTCCGCTTACAACGTGGCCAACGCGCTGGCCGCCTCCGCGGCGGCGGACGCGCTGGGGATCGCTCCCGACGCCATCGCCGCGGGGCTGCGCTCATTCGCCCAGGACAGCGCGGCCAACCCGGGTCGCCTGAACCTGTATGAGCGCGACGGCCGGCTTGCGATCGTCGACTTCGCGCACAACGAGGCCGGCCTGGCTGGCCTGGTCGAGGTCAGCCGCTCACTCGCGACCGCGCCCGGCAGGCACGTCAAGGGCAGGACGCGCGGCAGGGTGCGGCTGGCGGTTGGCACGGCGGGGGATCGGACCGACGAGATCCTGCACAACCTGGGGGTCATCGCCGCCGGGGCCGATGACGTGGTCATCTGCGAGAAGCGGCATTACCTGCGTGGCCGAGACCTGGAGGGGATGAACGCCATCCTGCGTGCCGGCATCGCCGAGGGCGGCTACACCGGGTCGGTGGAGTCGCACCCCACTGAGCTGGCGGCGCTCCAGGCGCTGCTTGCCCGCGCTCGTCGAGGCGACGTGGTGGCAGTCATGGCCCACGTCGAGCGGGACGACATCTTCACCTGGCTCGAGGCGGCGGAGTATCGGCCGGTCGCGCTCGACCGGCTGCGCGAGATGCTCGGGGTCGTGACGCCGAGCGGTTAGCCGTCGACCTCGATGGCGACCATCTCGTCGCTGCTCCCGATACCGTCGACTCCGTCGCCGTCATCGCCGCGGTCGGGGGCGCTCCTGCCGTGCTGGCGGCGCTGGAGCTCCTTCCAGACATCGTTGGCGTGGTCGACGCAGACGACCACCACGTCGCCCTCGTGGCCCATGTCGAGGGCGTGGCGCGTCGCCTCCATCTCGTCCAGGACCGTCTCGACGCTCGTGCAGCGGGCGCCGGCCGCCATCGCCTCTCGCACGCCGCGGTCGATGAGGCCGGCGGTCTCGCCGCGCGGCCGTCCCCGCGGGTTGACGTCCTCGCGGATCACGATCGTGTCGAAGTGGAGCGCGGCGACGCGCCCCAGCTCGATGATGTCCTCGTCGCGCCGGTCGCCGGCGGTGGCCATCACCCCGATCCGCGTGCCGCTGACGAGGGCGCGGCGACCGCTGGGACTGGGCTCGCCGAGCCGGTCGACGAACTCGCCCAGCGCGGCGACCGCCGGCGGGTTATGGGCGTAGTCCACGATCACGCGGTAGCCGTCGAGCTCAAACATGTTGAGGCGGCCTGGCGCCATAAAGTAGCTGGTGGTGAAGGTGCGCAGGCCCTGCCGGATGTCGTGCAGGTGCGCGCCTGCGGCCCATGTCGCCGCCGCGGCCGCCAGGGCGTTCTGGACGTTCATCTTCGCCCGTCCCTCGAAGGTCGCGGGAAGGAGGTGGGTCCACACCAGCGGCAGGCTCTTGCGCCCGTGGCGCAAGACGATCATGTCGCCGTTGCGACCCGGCTCGATGGTCACCGCGCGCCGGCCGCGGGAGGCCTGGCGGCGGACCGCCTCGTTCGCCGGGTCGAGACTGAAGTAGATGACCGAACCGGAGCAGTGGCGCCCCATGGCGGCCACCAGCGGGTCGTCGGCGTTGAGGACGGCCGTGCCGTCGCGCGGCACCGCCTCGACCAGCACCTGCTTGACCGCGGCCAGCTGCCGGATGGAGGTGATCCCGCCCAGTCCCAGGTGATCGCCGGTCACGTTGAGGACCACCGCCACGTCGTTGCGGTCGTAGCCGAGCCCCTCGCGCAGGATCCCGCCGCGGGCGACCTCGAAGATCGCCATCTCGACGTTGGGGTTCTGGAGCACCGTCGACGCCGACTTGGGGCCGCTCATGTCGCCGCGTCGCACGACCCGGCCGTCGACCATGATCCCATCGGTGCTGGTCATGCCGACCTTGCGGCCCATCCCCTTCATGATGTGGGCGATCATCCGCACCGTCGTCGTCTTACCGTTGCTGCCGGTGACAGCCACGATCGGGATGCGCGAGGCCGATCCGGGCGGGAAGAGCATGTCGATCACCGGCTTGGCGACGTACTGCGCCTCCCCCTCGGTCGGATGGGTATGCATCCGGAAGCCGGGCGCGGCGTTGACCTCCACGATCCCGCCGCCGGTCTCGCGCACCGGGACGCTGATATCGGGGCAGATGAAGTCGATGCCCGCGATGTCCAGGCCAACCACCCGGGCCGCCTGCTCGGCGATCTCCGCGTTCTCGGGGTGGATCTCTTCCGTCCGGTCGATGCTGATCCCGCCGGTGCTCATGTTGCCGGTGCGCTTCAGGAAGACGCGCGTCCCGCTTGGTGGGACATCGGCCAGGCGGTAGCCCTGGTCCGCGGCGTAGGCGAGCGACTCCTCGTCGACGTTGATGCGGGTCAGCACCTTCTCATGGCCGATGCCGCGCCGTGGGTCGGCGTTGGTGATCTCCACCAGCTGGGTGAGGGTGTGCGTGCCATCTCCATCGACGTGGGCGGGGATGCGCTGGGCGACGGCGCGCAGCCTGCCGCCGATCACGAGGCAGCGGTAGTCGTTGCCGGTCAGGAAGCTCTCGACCACGACGCCGCCGTAGCGCGACTCGCCGCGGGCGACCGCGTACCCGTCGCGGATCGCCGCCTCGTCGGCCAGGTTGAGCACCACCCCGCGCCCGTGGTTGCCGTCGAGCGGCTTGATGGCCACCGGGTAGCCGATCCGCCCGGCCGCCACGACGGCGTCGTCGGCGTTGCGCACCACCTCGGCGCGCGGCACCGGCACGCCGGTCCCGGCCAGCAGCTGGTTGGTCAGCTTCTTGTCCGAGGCGATGTCGACGCCCAGTGAGCTGGTCTGGCTGGTCATGGTCGCCCTGATCCGCTTCTGGTACACGCCGTGGCCGAGCTGCACCAGCGACGCCTGGTTGAGCCGGATCCACGGGATGTCGCGCAAGGCCGCCTCGTCCAGGATCGCCTGGGTCGACGGCCCGAAGGCGGAGCGCTCGGCGAGCAGGACCAGCTGCTCGAACTCGTTCGCGTAGTCGAAGCCCTTCTGAGGCTGGACGAGGTGGTTGACGATCCGGACCGCCAGGCGCCCGGCCGCAATCCCGACGCTCTCCTCGGCGAACGAGTAGACGACGTGGTACTGGCCCGGCTCGCCGCTGCCACGGGTCTTGCCACGACCCACCTCGGTGCCGGCATCGCGCTGGAGCTGAAGCGCCACGTGCTCTGCAACGTGGCCGACCCAGGTGCCGTCGCGCAGCCGCTTGGCGAAGCCGCCGGTGCGGCCGGTAGAGCACGAGTGCTGGCCGACGGCGGGAAGCAGATCGAGCAGTCCGTCGGTGAAGCCGGGGAGCAGGTTGGTCGGGAACGCCTCCAGCACGCCCAGGTCGACGAGCAGCTTGATCGCCGGCTCGTAGCTCCAGTAGTTCGGCCCGCGATAGACACGGGTTTCGATGATGCGCAGCGTGGCGCGCGGCTTGGCGGCTCCCTTCGGCGCCGCCGGCTTGCCAGCCTTGTCGGGCTGTGCCTCGGCTGTGCTGCGGCGCCTGGCACTCGCCGCGCCCCGGCGCGCGCCCCCCGGCGCCGTCACTCGCTGGCCTCCTCGTCTCGGTGTGCCCGCAGCGCCCTCCGCCGCGCGCGCTCGGGAGCCGTGTCGTCGGCGCCCTCCGCCGCCACGCGCCGAATAAGTCGGCGAGTCTTCTCGCCGGCGGCCTCGAGCTTGGCCTGCTGGTTATCGGTCAACGAGACGCTGCGGAGCGGGGTCACCAGTCGGCGCCGGCGCAGGTCGAAGCGATAGCCGCTCGGCAGGGAATGGAGGATGACGCCGCTGACCATGATCGGCTTGTGGCGCTTGACCTCGTACGCATCGGTCTCCAGGCGGGAGGGGTCGAGGATGAGGACCGACCCCTTGCCGATCACCTCCATCAGGCCCGATGGGCTGACCAGCGCTGCAGTGTCCTCGTCGATACCCATTCCCAGCAGCGCCGGCGACTGGGCGATGAGCGCCAGCAGGCGGCCCATCCGATTCCGCTGCTCGAAGTGCTGGTCGATGACTACCCCGGGCAGCAGTCCGAGCCCGGCGCTCATCTGCGTCATGCGCTGCTTGGGCGTTGTGCCGCTGGTGCCGAAGGCGACCATGTGGCTGCTGATGGCCGATGCCCCGGCGCTGGTGCCGGCGACCACCGTGCCGTGGCGGTGCCGCTCGACGATGGCGCGGCCGAGCGCCGTGCCGCCCACCACGCTCGAGAGGCGCAGCTGGTTGCCGCCGGTCATGAAGATGCCGGTCGCATCGGTCAGGGTGGATGCCATGGCCGGGTCGTTGGCATCGTCGCGAGCGAGCGGCCGCAGGCCGACCACATCGGTGATGCCCAGCGCGCCGAAGAGGGACTGGTACAGCTCCGTTGCCTCGTCGCCGAGCGACGAGGCGGTCGAGATGATGACCACCTTGCCGGCCGGGCCGCCCGCGAGCGTGACAAAGCGCGACAGAATCTGTCGCTGTCGAAGCTTCTCCTCCGCTCCCCCGATGATCAACAGGTGGCCGGGACGTACCGCGCCCCGGCGGGTGGGCTGGGCCATGTTGCCGGGCAGCATAGCCGGATAGACTCGGAAGGATGTCCAGCCGCCGCGACCCTGGCGCCCCGCGCATGGAGCTGCGCGATTACTACGCCGTGCTCGGCGCGGAGCCCTCGGCAACGGCAGCCGAACTGCGTGCCGCCTTCCGCCAGGCGGTGCTGCGCCACCATCCCGATCGCAGCGCCGACGATGCGCTGGCGACCCAGCGGACCTCGATCCTGAACCGCGCCTGGAGCGAGCTGCGCGACCCGCTGCGCCGGCTGCACTACGACCACGCCCTGGAGCGAGGGTCGGCGGCGGTGCTTGACTGGCCGCTTGAGGCGGATGAGACGCCCTCCCCGCTGCGCCGGCCGCGGGGCGCCGACCGCCCGGTTCGGTCGCGCTGGCACACACCGGAATGGCGCAACGTCCAGGGCTTCCGGGTGCCGGCCCAGGTTTTCATGGCCGGCCCGACCGCGCAGAACGCCTGGATCGTGGCGAACCACATCGACGGGCAGGACTGGCGCGAACACCGCGAGCGCTACTGGCTTCGATTCGCGGCGCGGCATTACCGTGAGCGCGGACGCACCGACGACTGGCTTGGAGCGCTCGAGCGCCTGGTGGAGCTGGATGCCACCTTCGAAACGCTGGTGCGCGCCGACCTGCGGCAGGCATATCTGGCCGCTCGGGAGTACCTGCGCGGCACCGGCGTCCTGCGCACGATTGCGGCCCGCTACGCCGCCGGCAGCGCTCCGCGCAGCTTCGTCGACCGCGAGCTGCGTGCCCTGCTGGCCGAGTACCGCGACGCACGGGTGCGCCGCGGCGAGCCGAACGAGCGGGCGGAGGCCGCCGAGCTGCTCCTCAACTACCTGGAGGCGCTCGAGATGGAGCCCGCCTTCGCCGACGTCCGGGCGGCGATCATGGCGCACCTGCGCGCCGGCAACGCCGATCGCGCCGCCGAGCTGATGGAACGTGCCGTCGCGACCCCCATCCGCGAGCCGGCCCGCTGGTTCAGCATCGTGCAGCTGCTCACCGAGGGAGGCCAGCTCGACCGCGCCTCCGCCCTGCTGGCCGAGATCGCGCGGGGCGACCACCCCGACGCGCTCGACCGGAGACGCCTGCGTGCCGATCCTGCACGGCGCATCTCGGCGGCCCGTGTACGGCTCGCACGGGCACGTGCTCGGATTCGTCCGCGTCCGGCGCGGGTGGCGGTGGGCGCCCGTGCGTGACCCCGGCGAGCCGACCGATCTGCTGCGGTTGCGCGACCCGGTGACCCCGTACGCCAACGAGGCGTCAAACGAGGAGATTGCCGCCTCGGCTGGCATCCCGCTTGAGCAGGTGATCCGCTTCGATCTCAACACCCTCGGCGGCGGCCCGCTGCCCGCCGTTCGTCGCGCGCTGGCCGAATTCGACCCGCAGCGCGCACTCGAGTACGGCGATCCTTCGTACGGGCCGCTGCGCGCCGCGATCTCGGCGGAGATCGGGGTGGGGCCGGAGCGGATCATTCCCGGCGCCGGCGCCGACGAGCTGATCCGGCTGGTCAGCACCATGGCCGCCGGGGTGGGCGACCGGGTGGTGATCCCCACCCCGACCTTCCCGATGTATGCGGTCGAGGCCCGCCTTGCGGGTGCCACAACGGTCGAGGTCCCGCGAGCGGCGGTGCCCGAGCGCCAGCCGGTCGCCGCGCTGCGGGAGACGGCCGAGACGGTCGGGGCTCGGCTGGTGTGGCTCTGCACCCCCAACAATCCGACCGGAGATCGCTATCTGACCGCGGAGATCCACGAGCTGGCCGCCGGCCTGCCGGCCCTGGTGGCGGTCGACGCGGTGTACCAGGAATTCGCCGAGGCGAGCCTGGGCTTGGGGCCCGAGGCGCTGAGCCTGGTCGCGCTCCAGGACGAGCTGCCGAACGTGCTGATCCTGCGATCGCTGGCCAAGTCCTACGGCCTTGCCGGCGCGCGGGTCGGCTATCTCGTGGTTGCCGCCCAGCTGGCCGCTCGCTTTGACGCCGCGCGTCTGCCGATCTCGGTGGCCACTCCCAGTGAGGCGGCCGCGCGCGCCGCGTTGGCCGAATCGGCGGTCGCTCGCGACCGGCATCGCTTGATCATCGGGGAGCGAGATCGCCTGGCGGCGGCCTGCCGGCAGCGCGGCTGGGAGGTGCTCGACACGCTCACCAACTTCACCCTGGTCCGGCCGCTGGATGCCGACGGCGTCGCGGCGGGCCTGGCGGGCATTGGCCTGGTCGTGCGTAGCTACCCGACGGGCCCACTGCGCGAGTGGCTGCGGATCACCGCCCGCGCACCCGAGGAGAACGACCGGCTGCTGGCGGCCCTCGCCACCCTCTCCGGCTAGGGTCCGGCGACCACCTCGACCGTCCCGACACCGAGCCCCGCGACATCGTCGCGGATGAGCACGGCGTCGCCGACCGCCATGATCAGCAGCTCCGCCGGACGGATCAGCTCCGAGGCCGCGGCGTGCGCCTCGGCCGCGCCGACCGCCTCGATCTTGTCGCGGTAGGTATGCCAGAAGTCGTCGGCCAGGCCGTAGATCGCGATCGGCTCGATCGCCGCCGCGATCCCGCCGGTGGTCTCGAAGCGCAGCGGGAAGACACCGACCTGGTAGTCGCGCGCCTCGCGCAGCTCGCCCTCCTCGAACGGCGTGGCCGTGGCGCCCTCCAGCAGCGACAGCATCTCGCTGATGGCCGGGGCGGTCACCTCGGTCTGCACCGCGGCCCCGGCGATGAAGAGGCCCGCCGAGCGACGCGGATCGAAGCCGCATCGGGCCCCATAGGTGTAGCCCAGCTCCTCGCGCAGGCGGCGGTTGAGGCGCGACCAGAACATGCCGCCCAGGGCGGTCGACATGACCGCAGCGGAGAAGTAGCGCGGGTCGTAGCGATCGATCCCCAGGTGGCCGACGCGGAGTTCGCTCTGGACCGATCCCGGCCGGTCGACGATCACCACCCGCCGCGCGCCGGCGACATGCGGGGTGAAGGTCCGATGTCCGGGACCGGCTCCCTGCCATCTCCCCAGGTGCTCCTCGGCGGCTGCCACGACAGCACCCTCGTCGAAGCTGCCGGCCACCACCACGTGGGCCAGTCCCGGTCGATAGTGCAGGGCATGAAAGGCGACCACGTCGTCGCGCGCCAATGTCTCGATCGTCTCCGGCGAACCGGCCGAGAGGCGGCGGTACGGCGTGTCGGCCGCGTACGCGTGGAGCAGGAAGCTCTCGTCCGCCAGGCGTCCCGGATCGGCGCGGGCCTGGAGGATGTCGGCCAGGCGCTCGGCCTTCAGCCGCTCGAACTCACCGGCATCGAAGCGCGGCTCCCGCAGCATCTCGGCCAGCAGGGCCAGGCCAGCGTCCAGGTGCTGCGGGAGCGCCTGGAACGCGGCGCGGGAGCTGTCCCAGCTCGACTCGCTGCTGACCTCGATCCCCAGTCGCTCGGTGGCCTCGGCGAAGGCCGATGCATCCAGGCGCCGCGTGCCCGTGACCAGCAGATGCGCGGTCAGCGCCGCGACGCCGCCGAGTGGTTCATCCTCGGCAGCCGCCCCCGCGTCGAGGAGCAGGTGCACGTTCACCAGGCTCGACCCGGCGACGGGCACCAGCCACAGGGTCAGGCCGTTCGACAGCTGGTGGCGGGTGAACGATGGGAACCGATACGGCCGCGGCTCGCCGGCGGCCGGTCGCATCGGGTTGGCCGCAATGGTCATGCCGCTCCCTCCGCCGACTCGGCGGGGAGGTAGGTCAGCACCACCCGGTTGTCGGGGCGCAGGCTGGCGGCCATCGCCTCCCGAACGCGCGCCGCGTCGACCGCCTCATAGCGGCCGACCTCGGCGTTGATCCGCTCCGGCTCGTCGAACAGGCACGCGTACATCGACAGCTGATCTGCGCGCTCGCCGATGCGCTCTTGGCTCGACTCCACGCCGGCGGCGTGCAGGTTGCGCACACGCTCCAGCTCTGCGTCGGAGGGGCCGCTCTCGGCGAGCCGGTCGAACTCGGCCCACATGGCGGCCTCGAGCGCCTCGTGGCCGACCCCGGGCCGTGCCGTGACCCAGGTCGCCAGGATGGCCGCGCCGCCGATCACCGGGAAGGCGAAGATGGTGACGTCCTGCGCCACCTGCTGCTCGCGGACGAGGGTGCGATACAGGCGCGAGGCGCGCCCGGACCCGAGCAGGTCGACGACCACGTCCATCGCGTCGAAGCCATCGGTCCCGAAGGTGGGCATCCGATGGGCGGCGTAGACCCGGGGCAGCGGCACGCGGTCAGGAATGATCTCGCGCACCTCTGCCCCGAGGATCGGGTCAACAGCGGTTGAAGGCCCCGGCGGGATGGCGGGGTTGGCGGGGGTCGGCCCGAAATACTTCTCGAGCAGGCCCAGCGTTGCGTCGCGATCGAAGTCCCCGGCCACCGTCAGGACCGCGTTGTTCGGCGCGTAGTACGCGGCGAAGAACTCGCTGACATCGGCCAGGCTGGCGGCGTCGAGGTCATCCATGGAGCCGATGACCGAGTGATGGTACGGGTGCTCGGCCGGGAAGAGAAGCTCCTGGATCTTCTCGTGCCAGCTGCCGTATGGCTGGTTGTCGACTGCCCAGCGACGCTCGTTCTTGACCACCTCGCGCTGGTTGTCCAGCTTCTCCTGGGTCATCGCCGGCAGCAGGCTGCCGAGCCGGTCCGACTCCAGCCACAGGGCCAGCTCCAGCTCGTGGCTGGGCAGCGTCTCGAAATAGTTGGTCCGGTCCATGCCAGTGGAGGCGTTCAGGGTGCCGCCGGCCGCCTGAACCAGCGAGAAGTGCTCGCCCTTGGCCACGTTGGCGGACCCCTGGAACATCATGTGCTCGAACAGATGCGCGAAGCCGGTCTTGCCCGGCTTCTCGTGACGGCTGCCAACGTCGTACCACAGGTTCACCGCCACGATCGGCGCCCGGTCGTCGTGCGACAGGATCACGCGAAGGCCGTTCGACAGGCTATGGCGCTCGATCGGGATGTGGGGCACGCGGCGTCTCCTGCGGATATCGGGAGGGCGGCGGAAGGCTACCACGGCGGCCGCCGAGCGCCGTCGGGGCGATCAGCCCCGGATCACGCCCTCCATCCGACGGTCGGGAACCAGCCACATCACGACCACCGCCACGTCGATCGCCAGCGAAACGGCCGGTGCCACCAGGGCGACCGGGATGGCGACCAGGAAGGCCACCGACGAGAGCTTGCCCTTGACGTCCCGGCCGATCGCCTCGGCCAGGGCAGTCGGCTGTCCGTGGACCATCAGCAGCGTCCGCACCAGCACGAAATACGCCGTCCCGGCGAGGAACAGCAGGACCCCGTAGGTCGCCACCGGGAACGGGGCAAAGTCGGAGTGGCCGACCCACGCGGTGCCGAACGGGAAGAGCGAGAGCCAGAAGAGCAGGTGGAGGTTGGCCCACAGCACCCGAGCATCGATCAGCTTGGCGGCATGCAGCAGGTGGTGATGGTTGTTCCAGTACGTCCCCAGCAGGGCAAAGCTCAGCAGGTAGGTGAGGAAGTTCGGCACCAGCGGCCCAAGGTCCTCCAGCGTGGCGCCGTCCGGCGGCCGCAGCTCGAGGACCATGATCGTGATGATGATGGCGATCACTCCGTCGCTGAACGCCTCGAGCCGGCTCTTCGTCACGGCGAGGCGCTCGGCGAGGCCGATGGGGACGGCGACGGCGGTGACGGCGTGGGTGTGTCGGAGGGCGACGCGGTCGGGCTCGACGATGGGGTCGGACTGGGCGAAGGTGTCGGGCTGGCGGCCGGCGTGGGACTCGGAGATGGCGTGGGGGTCGGCGGCGCGGGCAGGCCGAGCAGCGCCGCGATATCGGCCCGGATGCGCGTCACCTGGGTCGGCGACAGGTACGTCGTGTAGCGGGGCGGCACAATCCGCAGCTGCGTCACCGAGGCGCCTGCCGCCTTGCTGAAGAGGTCGCCCAGGGCCGGCAATGCTTCGCGGGGGAGATCGGTCCAGGTAAAGCCCTTGGCCGCGTCGAACAGGCCGGTGGCATTGAGGATGAGCGCCGGCCCGATCTGTGCACGGACGGCGAGCAGCGTGGTCTGCTGACGCCCCATCCGGCTGTAGTCGGAGTCCTGGTGGCGCGTGCGAGCGTAGGCGAGCGCCATGCGTCCGTCGAGGTGCTGCTGTCCCGCCGGGATGTCCAGCACAATGTTGCCCCACACAGGGTCCGGATAGCGGCTGTCGTGCACCGCGGCGGGGACGGTGATGTCGAGCCCGCCCATCGCATCGACGACCTTGATCATGCCCCACAGGTCGGCCACCAGCACGCCGTCGATCGGTCGACCAGTCAGCTCCGAGACCACCGATCTGACTGCCCCGATCCCCTTGACCGCGCCCGTCCCCGGCCATCGGTCGGGGTGCCTGAAGGTCGCCTCGACATACATCTCGTTGAGGAGTCCGGTGAGGCAGCCGCACGTCACGGCGTTGCGCGCGGGGCCGGGTGGGTACGGCGCGTTGATCAGGTTGCGCGGCAGGCCGATCATGGCCACCCTGCCGCTGGCGACGTCGATCTCGACCAGCAGCATGACGTCCATCCGCCGGCTCCAGCGACCGATGCCCGCGTCGGAGCCGAGCAGCAGCAGGTCGAAGCGGCCGTCGTCGCCCCATGGGATCGCCCCCGCTCGAGTCCATGGCACGCCGGCTCCCAGGGGAGGCAGGGAGCCCGTGCCGGAGCCCATCGGACCGCGAGGTCCCGCGGCTACCGCCGGTGCGGGAGTGGGGAGCCGACGCCACATATCCCAGTCATCCTCGACGTACCCGTCGGACACGATGAGGCCGCCGTCTGAGCTGCTCGGGACCTCGCTCGAGGTGGCTTCCTGCTGGCTGGGCGCCACCGCGCTCGGAAACATGGAATCGAGGAAGTCGCTGGTCGGCCCGATGATGCGGCCAAGCACGAAGTGCGGCACGAGCACCAGGACCACCACGGCGACACCGATGCCGCCGTAGGCGAGACGCGACGGCTGTGCGCGTCGGGCAGCATCCAGGCCGGAGCCGATGCGCCACGCGGCGAGCACCACGTTGAGGATGGCGAGCGCGGGCAGGACGCCCGGAGTGAGCAGGAATCCGAGCAGGCTGGTGCGCCCGCTGAGCAGATACAGGATCACCCATGCGGCCGCCAGAGCCAGCACCGGGACCAGGAAGAGCAGGGCGAGCAGGCGTCGGCCGACGATCGCATGGCCGGCGCCAGGCACGATCAGGCCGAGCAGGCCGGCGAGGAAGGGTCGCACCGCGGCAGTCTCGGGGGTCCGACGCGGGGCGTCAAACTCGCGTACGCTCGATCGTCCGGCCCTCCGACGCTGAATGGACTGTGCCAACACGCACCACCGCAAGGTTGACTGCAAGGTCTGGAGCCTAGGATGACCTTGCATGCAACGCCCAATTCGCATCGGAATCTTCGTCCTGCTCCTGGTTGGTGTGGTTGGCGGCAGCGCCCTCGCCGCCGGTGGCCCACGCGACGACAAGGGGCCATCCATCCTCGCCGCCAGTGCGGAGCCGGAGGCACCGCCGACCGACGCGAAGCTGAAGCTCGTCGTCGAGCGGCTGGAGGTGCTCGAAATCACCGCTGAGGTGGGCCAGCTCAAGACCCTGGCCGCAACCTATGGCCTGGGTGGCGCCGTGCGGCTGCTGGCCTGGGCGGACAGCACCGGCAAGACCGTCGCCGAGCTCACCGCCATGCGTGACGCGGGCAGGGGCTGGGGCGACATCGCCCATGAGCTGGGGACAAGCCCCGGCATCGGCTGGATCATGGGCAACGGCAACCACGGCAGCGGCCACGGAAAGGCTGGAGCGCCGGGTCAGCTGAAGGGTAAGGATCACGCCGCGGAGGCTGAGGAGTCCGCCAGCAAGGCGCCGGGCGCATAGCGCGCCCAGGCTGCGTGGTGAGCGGCCAGGGATTCGAACCCTGAACCTAGTGATTAAGAGTCACTTGCT
>JBBDNI010000016.1:0-5475 GCA_040877645.1 Chloroflexota bacterium | reverse complement strand
AAAGTGCCGCAGCCTCTGCGGGCACTGGATTGGTCTGTGACGGGGATGTGAGCGGCTACCTTGGCCGCGTCTGCGACGCCGGCAAGATCGTGGCCTTCACCGACCCCGCATACCCGCCCCAATCGTCCATCAACGCCGCGACCGGCGAGTACGAGGGCTTCGACATCGACGTCACGAACGAGATCGCGGCGCGCCTCGGCGTCACGGTCGAGTTCACGACGCCTGCGTTCGACCTCGTCGTCGCCGGCGATTGGTCCGAGCGATGGGACATCGCGGTCGGGTCGGTCACCGTGACCGAGGATCGCAAGGAGATCCTCGACTTCACCGTGCCCTACTACTACACGCCAGCGCAGATGGCGACCTTCGAAGACTCGGACGTCCAGACCATCGACGACTTCGCCGGCGCAACGGTGTGCGTGGGTGAGGCGACGACCTACCTCGACTGGATGGAGGGAACCCTGACGCTTCCCGCAGAGGCCGGCGCGGTCGCCGATGTTCCCGACGGAATCGTCTCGACCACCCTGCCGACCGACATCGACTGCCCCGACTCCTGGGCCGCCGGGCGCACCGATTTCGAGGGCTGGATCAGCTCGATCACGACCGTCGAGGGGGCGATCGCCGATGACTACGCCATCCGGAAGGTTGGCGACCCGATCTTCTTCGAGCCCCTCGCGGTCTGCTTCGACAAGTCTGTCGAGGATCGTGCGTCGCTCGTCGATGCGGTCAACCAGATCGTGCAGGACATGCATGACGACGGGACGCTGACCGCGATGAGCGAGGAGTGGTTCGACGGGATCGACCTGACGTCGCAGTAGCAGTCGCCTAGTAGCCGGGCGCAGCGTGACGCGAGCCATGCTGCGCCCGGACTGAGGTTTCGTTGACCGCCGCGGAGGCACGGCCCGCCCGGGCACAGGTCCTGGACGACATCCTGGCCGCGCGCCGGCGACAGCGCCGCTGGTTCCGTGGCCAGTTCATCCTCGTGTGGGTCGTGGTGGTCGGCATCCTCGGGGTATTTCTGTGGTCCGCCGGCCGCGTCAGCCTGGACTTCATCTTCAGCAGCGGACCCTACATCCTGCAGGGCGCCGGGATCACGATCCTTATCTCGGTCGTGGCGATGGTCCTGGCGATCATCCTCGCCCTGCTGGGCGCCGTTGGCCGCCTGAGCAGCAACGCCATCTCTTTCTCGGTGGCCTCGCTCTATGTCTCGCTCGTCCGCGGCACACCACTGCTGGTGCAGATCTACTTCATCTTTCTCGCCCTTCCCCAGGCCGGGATCATCCTGGATGCCATCCCGGCTGGGATCATCGCGCTGGGCTTCAACTACGGGGCGTACATGACCGAGATCTTCCGGGCCGGCATCCAGGCCGTTCCCCCAAGCCAGCGCGAGGCGGCGCAGGCGCTGGGGATGCCCGAGCGACTCGCGTTCCGGCGGATCGTGCTGCCGCAGGCTGTCCGCATCGTCATCCCTGCCATCGGCAACGATTTCATCGCGATGATCAAGGACAGCTCGCTCGTGTCCATCATCGCGATCCAGGAGCTGCTGTGGCGAGCCTCACGCGTGGGAAGGTCGGAGCGCCAGGTGCTAGCCGCGATCACCATCGCCGCCGTTGTGTACTGGGGGCTGACGATCGTTTTCAGCTACTTCCAGGACAAGCTCGAGCAGCGCATGGCGCGCGGCGACCGATGAGCGGCTATCCCGCTGGGCAGCCCGTGCCACCGCATCTCGGCGAAGTCATCGTCGAGGCGCGCGGCATCGAGAAGTATTTCGGCGACAACCACGTCCTGCGCGGCATCGACCTCGACGTCAGCCGCCGGGAGGCGGTGATGATCGTCGGCCGATCCGGGAGCGGCAAGACGACGCTGTTGCGCTGTCTGAACTTCCTCGAGGAACCGACGGTCGGGTCGGTCGAGATCGATGGCCTGCGAGTCGAGGCTGCTCCCCTCAGGGCGCGGTCAAAGGCGCACCAGGAGCAGATCCGGCAGATCCGGCTGCGAGCCTCGATGCTCTTTCAGGAGTTCGCCCTCTTCCCGCATATGAGTGTCATCGGCAACTGCATCGAGTCACCCGTCCGGGTGCGCGGCATTCCCCGCCATGAGGCCGAGGCGCTGGCTGAGAAGTACCTCGACAAGGTCGGGCTGTTGGAGAAGCGAAACGAATACCCGGCCCGACTCTCCGGCGGACAGAAGCAGCGGGTCGCAATCGCGCGAGCCCTGTGCATGGAGCCGAAGGTGCTCCTCTTCGACGAGCCGACCAGCGCCCTGGATCCTGAGCTGATCGGCGAGGTGCTGAACGTGATGGAGGAGCTGGCGCACGAGGGCACGACCATGATCGTCGTGACGCACGAGATGCACTTCGCACGGGAGGCCGCCGACCGGGTGATCTTCATGGAGGGCGGCGTGATCTTGGAGCAGGGGCCGCCGGAGCAGATCCTGAACAGCCCCAAGGAGGAGGCGACCAAGCGCTTCCTCCGCCGATTCCTCCAGGCCTAGCGGCGCACTCCGTACACCTGGGCGCGCGGCAGGCGGGCCGCATCCTCCTCGGGCAGCACGCGCGTTTTCGCCGGCTGGAAGGCGACCGGCACGTCCTTCGGCTTGCCGCCCTCGCGGGCGATCAGCCAGCGGAGCCCCTCGGCCGCCAGCTCCGCTCCGCCGGCGGTGCCCGGCTCGATGAACGGCGCGACGACGAAGCGGCGCGCATGCAGGCGCTCCACGGCGAGCTGCATGGCGAACGGCTCCACGCCAAGCTCAGCCGCCAGCGGAGCGAGGTCCACGACGCTGTTCGGGGTGGCGCGCAGGTAGCGCAGGATCGCCGCGTCGAGCTCCCCGCCGGCTGGTGGCGCGGCCTTGGCTGGCGGGCGTTTGGTGGCCGGCGCCCGTTTCACGGCAGGCGCGGCGGCTTTCCGGGCAGGCCTGGGCGTGGTTGCGGTCACGGCCGGCAGGATAGCAGCCGCCCTATGGCTCGACGGCGGCTGCGAGCAGTGCCACCGCGATCGGCACCCCGGCGGCGCGGCTCAGCGCGTCGGCCAGCGCCTCGTCCCACTCCGTGTGCAGCGGCAGCCGGACCTGGCGGGTCGCGCCGGCAACCGGGATGTTGATGACGACCGGGATCGATCCCGGTCGGCCCCGGATCTCGGCGGTCAGCGACTCGATCGCCGGCAGCAGCTGGTCGAGGTCCACCTCGTTCTCGAAGCCGATGGAGATCGTCCCCGGGCCTGGCGGCGCGGCTCGAATCGGGACAGCGTCGGCCGGCGCCGCGGACTCCTCGGCCGGCTCCACCGGCCGGATCGGGATGGCGGCGGAGGGAGGCACCTCGACGTTGACGACTACCGCATCGACCGGCGCAGCGGCAGGCTCGACGCCACGGGGCATGGCGACCGGTGCCGTCCAGGCCGGAGCAGGTCCCCCGGCGGCGTGGCCTCCAGCCCCGTTGCCGTTCCCATTCCCCGCCCACGAACCGGGGCGCGAACGGGCGCGCGTGAGGCGGTCCCGCTCCGCGCTGAATGCGACGGGACCCATCCGCACGGCGTCCTCCCAGGCGTGGACGGTCTCGCACAGCAGTTGCGCCGCATCGTCGCGGCGGTCCACGCGGCCGGTGACGAGCACCACGGCGTCATCGGTCCATGCGTTGGCCGTCTCGGCGAAGACCTTGGGGAAGACGACCACCTCGACGCTGCCCTGCAGGTCCTCGAGCGTCGCCACCAGCATGGTCGAGCCGGCGCGGGTGATGACCCGGCGGGTCGAGAGCACGATGCCACCAAGTGTGACCTTGGCCTGGTCGCTCTCCTCGGCCAGATCACCCGTGTAGGCCGTGACGTAGTCGGGCAGGGTGGCGGCGATGTCCCCCAGCGGGTGCTCGGTCAGGTACAGCCCCAACAGCTCCTTCTCCCAGCGCAGCCGCTCGCGGCGCGGCACCTCGTCGCCGTCGACGGGCTGGACCGAGCCATCAACTGAGATGGGCGCCGGCTCCGGGATCGCGAACAGGTCGAATAGGGTCCCCTGCCCTGCCGCCACGTCGCGCTGGTGTCGTGCGCCGGACTCCAGTGCCATGTCCAGCCGCCCGAGCAACGACCCCAGCGAGCCGAGCGCTGCGAGCGCTCCGCCTTTGATCAGCGACTCCAGCACCCGCTTGTTCACGGTGCGCACGTCAACGCGGCGGCAGAGGTCGTCGAGCGAGGCGAAGGCCCCGGCCACGTCTGAGGCTTCGCCACGCCCCTCGCGCGCGGCCACGACCGACTCGATCGCGCCCTCGCCCACGTTCTTGATTGCAGCCAGGCCGAAGCGAATGGCTTCGGGGGCGCCGGAGGCATCGGCCTCCACCGTGAAGAGCGCCTGCGATGCCTGCACGTCCGGCGGGCGGACCGCGATCCCCAGCCGCCGGCACTCGGCCACCACCGCCGCCACCTTCTCGGCACGCTCCCGGAAGCCGTTGAGCACGGCGGTCATGAACTCGACCGGGTAGTTGGCCTTGAGGTACGCGGTCTGGTACGCGATCAGCCCGTAGCAGGTGGCGTGCGCCTTGTTGAAGCCGTATCGGGCAAACGGCTCGAAGGCGGCGAAGACCTGGTCGACGACCGATGGCGGGATCCCCTTCTTCTTGGCCCCGGCCTTGAACTTGGCCTCGTGCTCGCGCAGGACCGATTCCTTCTTCTTGCGGATCGCGTAGCACAGGTTGTCCGCCTCGGGTCCCGTGTAATCGGCCATGGCGATGGCGGCGGTCATGATGTCTTCCTGGTAGACGAAGATCCCGTAGGTGTCCCGCAGCGCGGGCTCCAGGGCGGGATGCAGGTAGGTGACCGGCTCCAGGCCGTGCTTGCGGCGGATGTAGGCCGGGATGTTGGCCATCGGCCCCGGGCGGAAGAGCGCGACCATGGCCGCCAGGTCCTTCACCTCGGTCGGCTTGAGGTCCTTGACGTAGCGGCGCATCCCCGAGCCCTCGAGCTGGAAGATGCCGGTCGTCTCACCGGTCGACAGCAGCTCGAAGGTCTTCCGGTCGTCGAGGGGGAGCTTGTCGACATCCACTTCAATGGACCGATGCGTCCGGATCAGGTCGACGGCATCGGCCAGGATGGTCAGGTTGATGAGGCCCAGGAAGTCGAACTTGAGCAGGCCGAGCGCCTCGCAGGCGTGCATCTCGAACTGGGTCATGGTGGTGCGCCCGTCCGTTGCGCGCTGAAGCGGCATGATCTCGGTCAGCGGCTCGCGGCTGATGACGATGCCGGCGGCATGAGTCGAGGCATGGCGCGCCACCCCCTCCAGCTGCTTGGCGACGCCGATCAGCTTCTCGACCCGCTCGTCGCCGGCGATCAGCTCGCGCAGCTGCGGGCTGGTGTCCACCGCCCGCTCCAGGCTGATGTTGAGCTCGTTGGGGACCGATTTGGCGACCCGATCCGCCTCCGCGTAGGTCAGGCCCATGGTGCGTCCCACGTCGCGGATGGCCGCCTTGGCGCCCAGCGTCCCGAAGGTGATGATCTGGGC
>JBBDNI010000015.1:0-6018 GCA_040877645.1 Chloroflexota bacterium | reverse complement strand
CGTGCAGGCGGCGCGGTACGCGCAGCCCGGACGCTACCCGAGCCGCGGCGAGGACCAGGACGGGGACTAGCCCTGCGCCGGCGGTACCTCGTGGTGCTGCCGGCAACGCGCCTCGTACTTCTCGTCGCCGAGCCCGCCGATCACGATCAGCGGCGAGTCGGCCGTGGCCGGTCGGCCGTCGATCAGGCGCTGGGTCCGCGTCGCCGGCTCACCGCACACCACGCAGATGGCCGTCAGCTTGGTGACCTGATCGGCGAGCGCCATCAGGCGCGGCATCGGGCCGAACGGGATGCCGCGGAAGTCGCGGTCGAGCCCGGTGACCAGCACCTGCTTGCCGGCGTCGGCCAGCCGCTCGACGACCTCCGGCAGTCCCTCGTCGAAGAACTGCCCCTCCTCGATGGCCACGATGTCGGCTTCGCCGACGAGCGCCTCGATCTGCCGGGAGTCATCGACCGACGCGGCCCGATGCTGCGCCCCGGAGCGCGACACGACGCTCCCCTCGTCGGTGCGGGTGTCGAGGCGCGGCTTGACCAGCATCACCTGGCGGCCCGCGATCGAGAATCGGCGCAGCAAGCGCAGCATCTCGTCGGTCTTGCCGCAGAACATGCAACCGCAGATGACGTGCACCCAGCCCGATGTGTAGAACATCATCCCGCCTTCAATCGCCGACCACGGCGTTCCCCTCGGCGGGGAGGCCCAGCTCGGCAGCGAGCGCCGCGCGGATGACGTCGGTCGGGGCCGCGTCGCCGGTCACCAGGGTGAAGGTCTCGGCCGAGGCGGTGATGAACGCGGCCTGGCCGTCGGCGACCGTGCCGCCCGCGGCCCGGGCGGCCTCCATGAGCGGGGTCGCGGCGTGGTTGAGCACGAGGTCGAGCACAAACAGCCCGTCGGGCAGCATCTGCTGCGGGATCTGGCTGGCTCCCTCCTCGGCGCCGATCCCGCTGGCATTCACCACCAGCCCGGCCTTCGCGAGCTCCGCCTCGAAGAACGTTTCGTGCCAGGGCAGCGCTCGAAGCTCCATCTGCCTCGCCGCACGGGCGAAGTGTGCGACCACCGCCTCGGCCTTATGGAGGTGACGGTTGAAGACGGCCACGCGCTGGAGGCCCAGACCGATCAGGACCGACACAACGGCTCGCGCACCGCCGCCGGCGCCGAGCACCACCGCCTGGCGGGGCCACTTGGCGGGGACCTTGGGGAGGATCGCGGTCAGGCCGGCACGGACTCCGTCGACGTCGGTGTTGTGGCCGCGCAGGCGAGCGCCGTCGCGCACGATGACGTTGGCCGCCCCGCTCGCCCGGGCGTCCTCGGAGAGCGCATCGACCATCGCGGCGGCCCGTTCCTTGTGTGGAGCCGCGATCAGGGCGCCGGCGAATTCGTCATCCCGCAACTCCTCGAGCGCTGCCGCCAGCTGATGTGGCTTGCGCTCCCAACGCTCGATTGCGATCGGCAGCCCGGTGGCCTCGAAGGCGGCGCGCTGCACCGCCTCCACGGCGGAGTGGGCGAACGACTGACCGATGACGGGTAGGCGCTGCACGGGTCGGCTCTGCTGGGCTGTGGGCGGTCAACGGTGACCTTGGGGACCGGCCGCTCGGGCGGGTCGTCGAGAGACCCCATGCTATCATCGGCGCCGCTCGCGGAGAGGTCGCATAGTGGCCTAGTGCGGCGGTTTGCTAAACCGTTGAAGGGGGTTTCCTCTTCCGAGGGTTCGAATCCCTCCCTCTCCGCCACCCGTGTCGCGCACGTGCCCGTAGCTCAGTGGATAGAGCGTCAGGTTGCGGACCTGAAGGCCGGAGGTTCGAGTCCTCTCGGGCACGCCACACCTCGGGCGGCCTAGTCCTGGAGGTGGGCCTCCAGGAAGTAGAGGTACTTGTCGGCACAGCGGCTGATCTCAGTCAACAGATCGGCGGTGTCGGCGTCTCCGAGTTTGTCGGCCCGGTCGATAGCGGCGCGCGCAGCGTTCGTGAAGGTTGCCAGCCGAGCACCAACCGCACTGACGAAGTCCATGCTGTCGCTGATGTCGGTCGGGAACTCCGGCAGCGTGCTCGTGGCCGCCGCCATGCGCACCGTCCCGTTGGCATAGCCGCCCAGCGCCGTCACGCGCTCTGCGAGCTGATCGACCCATGCCGCCGCCTCGTCAGCCACCTCGTCGAACAGCTTGTGCAGCTGCCAGAAGTCTGGGCCCTTGACATTCCAGTGTGCCTGCTTGGCCTGGCTCCACAGATCGAATGCATCCGCGAGGTGCTGATTGAGCACCGCGCTGATCTTGGCCCGATCAGCCGTCGGAATATCGACGCTGGTCCTGAAAGAATGGACCGGGGTTGTCTTGGTGGTCATGCAGCCCATCGTCGCCGACTGGCGATTGCGACCGGCCGTCCACGATCGGCCAGGACATCGCAGATCCGCGACAGTTCGTCAGCGCAGGTCTGGGAAGGCCAGTGGCAGGATATCGGGGCAGTGCCGGGCGAGCGCGTCAGGAGGCGGTCAGGTCTCCGACCATGACCGGCGTCGTGGTGGGGGCATCGACCCTCTCCGCCTCGACAGTCACGGCGAACGTCGCGAACCCGGTCAGGTCCCGATCGACCGGCACCACCGCAATCGCGCTGCCCGAGGGCGTGAAGGTCCCGACCGCAACCGCACCATCGGCGTCGATCAGCCACAGCTCGTAGAGCTGATCGGCCGGCAGGGACGCGAGGTCGGCGATGACGAGGGCGGCACCGCTCCCCGGGGTCTCCACCACGTAACCGCGGCCCGCACTGCCGTCCACCCGGAAGGCCGCCTCGCCGCCGGAGATCGCCGCTGCGACCTCGCGGAGGGCTCGATCCCGCTCGCCGAGCTGCGATTGGAGTGTCAGGTTCCAGCCCGCCACGGCGAGGGTGGCGGCCACGGCCGCCAGTGCCAGTGGACGGGCGACGCGGGGCGAGATCCAGCCGAGCCAGCTGCGACCGGGCGCGGGCGGGTCGCGGCCGCCGACGAGGGCGCCACGATCCTGCGGCGTCCGTTCGATGCTGGCCATCAGCCGATCACGACGCCCCGGGCTGGGCTGCACCGGGTCGAGGCCGAGCGACAGCACCTCCCCGGCGCCGAGGATGGCCCGCAGCTCTGCGTGCGGCTCCGCGCAGGTGTCGAGGTGCGAGGCCACGGCCCGCGCCTCATCGGGCTCAAGGGCGCCCAGGGCGAAGGCGGCGTCCAGCTCGTCGACTGCCTGGCAGTCGAGTCGGTCGTTCATCGGTCGGGCCCCCGGACGCCCATCGGCTCCGCGGGTGTAGCGGGCGCGGCGTCGGTCATGCGGAGCGCCTCGCGCAGCTTGGCGAGCGCCAGCCGCAGGCGACCGTTGGCGGTCCCCAGCGGGACGCCGGTGAGCGTCGCGATCTCGCGGTAGGTGCGGCCCCCGAAGTAGGCCAGCTCGATCGCCTCCCGCTGCTCCGCCGGCAGCTGGTCGATGGCGGTGCGCAGCTCGGCCGCCGAACGGCGAGCGATGGCGGCCTCCCAGGTCGGGTTCGCGGCGGTGCGCAGCAGCGACTGCTCGTCCGCCTCGTCGACGCGCACCGACGGGCGAGTTGCGCGAATCCGGTCGATGCCACGGTTGCGGACGATGGTCAGCAGCCAGGCGCGCAGACTGCCGCGCATCGGATCGAATCGGTCGATCTTCTGCCACACCGCGACGAACGTGTCGTGCACCAGGTCCTCCGCCTGTTCCCGGTTCGTCACGACACGAAGGGCGGTCGCCAGAGCAACCGATGCATACCGGTCGTACAGCTCGCCCAACGCCTCGCGATCGCCGGATCGGATCCGTTGCGCCAAGAGCGCGTCATTCGGCTGCGATCGATCGGTCAACGGCCAACCTCGTGGCCGGCGACGCACGCCTCTGACTGGGAAACGGGCTGCGGCCGGTCGCGCATCACTCTACCGCCTCAGATCCAGCACCAGCCCGAGGGCGGGGGTCCGCTGCTGATCTCGTCGTCGGGCAACCCCAGGGTCGGCGCGCCGGGACGCTGGCAATCGGTCAGCCACATCCGCGCCCGCCAATCGTCCGGAGTCATCGGCTGGGCAGTGAGGACCGGGTAGAAGAAGGTGACCCAGGCCAGGACGGCCACGCTTGCCACGCTCACCGCCACCCTGCCGGCGCCCGACTCCCAGGCCCGCGCCGCGACGACGCCGAGCGCGGCGCACAGGAACGGGATGGTCGGCAGGATGTACCAGATGAACACCTGCGAGCGCGACCCGGACAGGATCAGCCAGGGCAGGTAGGTCGCCAGCGCGCCGATCAGCATGATCGGCTCGGCGCGGAACCAGCCGGCGCCCGTGCGCGCCCAGCCAATCGCCAGTCCCACCACGGCAGCCGCGCCGCCCCACCAGGTGAGCGGGTTGCCGATCGCCAGCACCTCGCGGTAGCGGTCGCCCTCGACCGCGAACGAATAGGCGACCGGGCGCTGGAGCAGGAGCCACGACCAGGGGGCTGACTCGTACGGGTGGTGGCCCTCGAGCCCGACGTGGAAGCGCAGCATGGCCACCTGGTGGTCCGCCACACCGCGCCAGAAGGACCCCTCGCTCCATGGCGCCGCCAGGACCGCGCCGTCGACTCGACCGACGTACGACGCGACGTAGATGACGAGGGGCACGATGCCCAGCAACACCAGGGAGGGGAGCAGTTCCTGGCGCACCGCGACGCGCAGTCCTGCCCACCAGCGCACGGGATACCCATGGTCTGCGGCCGTGGCCCGGACCGAGGCCACCTCCACGGCGATCAGGAGCGCCACGATGCCCAGCGCCACGTACGCGCCGGACCACTTCACCGCGGCAGCGGCCCCGAGTGAAGCCCCAGTCGCCAGGCGCCACGGGCGGCCGAGGGTCAGGCGCCGCAGCCAGGGTGCCGCGAATGCGTCGCTGCCGGCGGCGTCGCGGTGACGCGACATGTCGACCACGGCGAAGAGGACGGTGGCAACGGCGAAGAGGGTCACGAGCGAGTCGAGCATCGCGACCCGCGACTGGACCAGGTGCAGCGGGTCGAGGGCTAGCAGGGCGGCTGCCGCGACGGAGCCGACTGTAGCCGCCGGCGGCGCGACCCTGTCTCGGAGCAGGCGCCGCGCGAGCACGAACAGGAGCGCGACGGTCAGCGTCCCGGCCAGCGCCGAGGTGATCCGCCAGCCGAACTCGTCCATGCCGAAGAGGCGGATCCCGACGCCGATGATCCAGTTGCCGAGCGGGGGATGGGCGCCGCTGACCAGGTCGTCGATCCCGCACGCCGACGTGTCGATCATGAAGCGGCACGCGTTGCGGGCGTAGAAGATCTCGTCGAAAACGAACCCCGCGGGGCGCGTCAGGTCGACCAGCCGAAGGACGCCCGCTCCCAGGCCGACCAGCGCCAGGGCCAGCCAGTCGCGACCCGCCCATCCCCGGCGATCGTCGATCACGACCCTCCTCTTCGCGCTGCGCGGACGAACCGGTGCCCATCCTAGCGACCGCGGTGCTCCGCGGGCGGACTGCTAGACTCGGGACCGATGAACTACGAGCTGTACATGGCCGAGGCGATCGCCGAGGCTCGTCGCGGCGCGGAGGAGGGGGAGGAGCCGGTCGGCGCCGTGGCAGTTCTCGACGACGCCATGATCGCCCGCGACCATCGGCGCATCGTCATCCAGCGTGACCCGACCGCCCATGCCGTCCTGCTGACGCTCCAGGCCGCCGCGCGCAAGCTCGACGCCAAGCGCCTGCCGGAGGTGACCGTCTTCGCCACCCACGAGCCCTGCGCCATGTGCGTCGGCGCCCTCCTCGAGGCCCGGGTGCGGACGCTCGTCTACGCCGTGGGTGACAGCAAGCAGGGCGCAGCCGGGGGAGCCCTGCAGCTGGCTCGGGCCCCCGGCATGCCGCACCAGATCTCGGTCATCTCCGGCGTCCGCGAGGAGGAGGCCCGCCGCCTGTCGGCCATCACGCCGACCCCCGCCTGACCGACCCGCTGCTAGACTCCGCAGCCGGAGAGGTGTCCGAGTGGTTTAAGGTGCCGCTCTCGAAAAGCGGTGTGCG
>JBBDNI010000014.1:0-6032 GCA_040877645.1 Chloroflexota bacterium | reverse complement strand
CACCACCCTCGTCTCGATCATGTACGCCAACAACGAGGTCGGCACCATCCAGCCGATCGCGGAGATCGGCGCCATCTGCCGGGAGCGAAGGGTCATCTTCCACACCGATGCGGTCCAGGCCGGCGGCTTCCTGCCGCTCGACGTGGATCGGCTGGGCGTTGACCTGCTGAGCCTGGGGGCGCACAAGCTGTACGGACCGAAGGGGGTCGGCGCCCTCTTCGTGCGGCAGGGGACGGCCCTGCTCCCGCAGATGCAGGGCGGTTCGCAGGAGCGGCAGCGGCGCGCGGGGACCGAGAACGTGGCCGGCATCGTCGGGCTCGCCCGGGCGCTGGAGCTGGCGCAGGCCGATCCCGGTGCGCGCGACGCCGAGAACGCGCGGCTGGCCGATCTGCGCGACCAGTTGCTGGCCGGCACGCGCGACCTGCCGGGCGTCGAGCCGACCGGCCACCCGACCGAGCGGCTGCCGCACAACGCCAGCCTGCTGGTCCCCGGTGTCGAGGGTGGCGACCTGGTGGCGGCGCTCGACCTGGAGGGCGTGGAGGCGAGCACCGGGAGCGCCTGCACCACCGGATCGGCCGAGCCGAGCCATGTGCTGCTGAGCATGGGGATCGAGCCAGCGCGCGCCCACGGTGCGCTGCGGCTGACGGCGGGACGCGAGACAACGGGCGACGAGATCGACGAGGCAGTGCGCGCCATCCGGAACGTGGTCGGGCGCATGCGCGACGGCGTGCCGGCCGGCTCCGAGGTCGCATCGGCCTGATGGCACGCGTGGTGGCGGCCATGAGCGGTGGCGTCGACTCCAGTGTGGCGGCGGCGCTGCTGGCGCGCGACGCGAGCACCACCGGCGACGAGGTGATCGGCGTCTGGATGCGCCTCCACCCCGATGGCGGCGAGGGGTACGAGCAGAGTCGCAGCTGCTGCTCGCCCGACGCCCATGACGACGCGCGGCGGGTTGCCCAGCTGCTCGGCATCCCGTTCTTCGCGCTGAACCTGGAACGCTCCTTCGGGGAGCGGGTGATCGACGCCTTCGCTGACGGCTATCTGGCGGGGGCCACGCCGAACCCGTGCCAGGCCTGCAACCAGTACATCAAGTTCGACGAGCTGCTGCGACGTGGGCTGGCGGCCTATGGCGCCGACCAGGTGGCGACCGGCCACTACGCGCGAGTCGAGGAGCTCGACGGGCGATTCCAGCTGCTGCGCGCCGCGGACAGCAACAAGGACCAGACCTACTTCCTGTGGGTCCTCGACCAGGGGCAGCTGGCCCGCACCCGCTTCCCACTCGGCGACCTGACCAAGCCCGCCGTGCGCCGTATCGCCGCCGACCTTGCGCTGCCGACGGCCGACAAGCCGGAGAGCCAGGAGATCTGCTTTGTGCCGGCGGGGGATTACCGCGAGCTGCTCGCCGAGCGACGCGGCTATACCGGCGATCCGGGGCCGATCGTTGATGCCGCTGGAACGCGCGTCGGGACGCACACCGGCTACGCCCATTACACGGTGGGGCAGCGGCACGGTTTGGGACTGGCGCTCGGCGAGCCGGTCTTCGTGCGCGAGGTGCTCCCCGCCACCAACACGGTGGTCATCGGGCGTCGCGACGAGGTGGCGGCGTCGCGCTTCGCGGTCGAGGGCCGCAGGTTCGTCGCCGGCGAGGCGCCGGCCGAGCGCTTCGGTGCATCGGTCCGGATTCGTCACCGCGGCGTGGAATCAGCCTGCGAGGTGACGCTGGTCGGCGCGGATCGGCTGGAAATCGAGGTCGCCGAGCCGGTGTGGGCGCCCGCCCCGGGCCAGGCCGCGGTCCTGTATGACGGAGAGGAGTGCCTCGGCGGCGGCCGCATCGCCCGGGCGGCATGACCCCCTGGTTGGTGCTCACCGTCTTCGTGGCGGCGATCAACCTGGCGGCCTTCACCGCGCTCCGCGGACGCTGGGATCGGCGCCTGCTGGTCCTGGGACTTGCCTCGCTGCTTGGCACCGCGATCGGCAATGCGATCGGATCGCGGACCGGACTGGAGCTGGTGCGCATCGGCGACTTCCATCTCCTCGCCGCCTGCGTGGCGGCCCAGCTGGCCATGCTGGTGGCGGTGCTGCTGGCGCAGCTCGGACCGTCCCGACCTCCGGCCGCGCGGCGCGGCGGCCGACCGCGCGACGGCGGGGCAGCGGATCAGTAGAATCAACGAACGCAAACTAGGGTGGGCCGATTTCCATGAAAGACTCCGGGTTCGGCAGCTTCCTCGCCGGCATCCTGATCGGCGGGCTGATCGGCGCGGCCATCGGGCTGCTCCTGGCGCCGCGGAGGGGCGAGGAGCTTCGCGATCAGGTCGGCGAGTTCGTCGGCGAGAAGCGCGCCGCCTTCGACGAGGCGATCAACGAGGGCCGCGCAGCGGCCGAGAAGGCGCGCGCCGACATGATGGCCGCGTACGATGCCGCCGGTGGCGGGGCCGCGCCGGAGGGCGCTGCCTCCTGACCGGCCAACCGCGCGTCGAGCACGAGGTTACGAGAGCCGGTCGCCGCCGGCTCTCGTGGTGAGTACGAGGTCACGGGCAGGATCGATGCAGCAGCTCAGCGCCGCCGAGATCCGCGAGCGCTTCCAGCGCTTCTTCGAGGAGCGCGGGCACACCCGCGTGCCGCCCGCGCCCCTGCTGGCGCGCGACGACCCGACACTCCTCTTCACCAATTCGGGAATGGTCCAGTTCAAGCGGGTGCTGACCGGCGAGGAGCAGCGTTCGTACAAGCGGGCGGTCGACGCCCAGCCATGCCTGCGGGTGCAGGGCAAGCACAACGACTTCGAAGAGGTGGGACGCACCCCGCGCCACCAGACCCTGTTCGAGATGCTCGGCAACTGGAGCTTCGGGGACTACTTCAAGAGCGAGGCGATCCACTGGGCCTGGGAGTTCCTCACGGTCGAGTTGGGCATCCCCGGCGACCGCATCGCGGCCACGACCTACACCGACGACGACGAGGCGCGACGGATCTGGATCGATGAGATCGGGCTGCCGCCCGAGCGCATGGCGCAATGGGGCAACATCGCCGCCGGCGACGACCACAACTTCTGGTCGATGGGCGAGACCGGCCCGTGCGGCCCGTGCAGCGAGCTGCATTACGACCGTGGCGCGGAGCTGAGCGAGGGGCCCGAGTGCGTGCCCGACCACTCGGAGACCTGCCCGCGCTGGCTCGAGATCTGGAACCTGGTCTTCATGCAGTTCGACCGATCGGCCGATGGGACGCTGACGCCGCTGCCGTTCCCGAGCGTCGACACCGGCATGGGCCTGGAGCGGATGACGAGTGCTGTGCAGGGCGTCGACAGCAACTACCGGACCGACCTGTTCACGCCGATCATCGATCGCCTGGCAGAGCACCTGGGCCACCGCCCCGAGGAGGTGGAGACCGAGCGCTTCAGCTACCAGGTCGTCGCCGACCACAGCCGGGCGATGACCTTCCTGATCGCCGAGGGGGTGCAACCCTCGAACGAGGGGGCGGGTTACGTCCTGCGCCGGATCATGCGCCGCGCGGTGCGGCACCTTCGTCTGATGGGGATTCGGCAGCCGGTGCTGGCCGAGACGTGCGCGGCGGTGATCGACCTGATGGGCGGCGCCTACCCGTCGCTGGCCGAGGGCCGTGACGCGATCCTGGCCGCCGTCGACGGGGAGGAGCGCAAGTTCGCCCGCACGCTGGAGGCGGGGAGCGAGCGGCTCGCCGCGCTGGTGGGAGCGGCGGGCTCGCGGACGATCTCCGGCGACGATGCATTCAAGCTCCATGACACGTTCGGCTTCCCGATCGACCTCACGGTCGAGATCGCGGCCGAGAGCGGCGTGACGGTCGACAGGGCGGGCTTCGAGACGGCCATGGCGGAGCAGCGTGAACGCTCACGGGGCGCGCGGGCGGGCCAGTTTGCGCCGCTGCCGGGGATCGAGGGCATGAGCAGCGACTTCATCGGCTATCCCAACGAGACCTCCGCCGAGGGCGTGACCGTCCTGGCGGTGGCCGAGCAGGGTGGATCGGTCCAGGTGGTCCTGGATCGCACGCCCTTTTATGCCGAGGGTGGCGGACAGGTGGGCGACCGTGGCGAGTTGGTCGGGGAGCGCGGCAAGCTGACGGTCGACGACACGCAGCGTGCCGGCGATGCCATCGTGCACGTCGGTCGGCTTGAGGGCTCGCTGCAGGCCGGGGAGGCCGTGAGCGCCCGGGTCGACGAGGAGCGGCGCTGGGCGGCAGCACGCAACCACACCGCCACGCACCTGCTGCACCGAGCCCTGCGCGACGTCCTGGGCGAGCAGGCCAAGCAGGCCGGCAGCTGGGTCGGTCCCGATGGGCTCCGTTTCGACTTCCCCGCGACCGCGGCCACACCCAGGGAGGCGCTGCGCGACGTCGAGCGGCGCGTCAACGCCCAGGTGCGTCGCAACGCCGCCGTGACCCCGACCGAGATGGCGCTGAGCGAGGCGCAGGCACTCGGTGCCGACATGTTCTTCGGCGAGAGGTACCTGCCCGATGCGGTGCGCGTGGTCTCCGTCGACGGCTTCAGCCGTGAGCTGTGCGGCGGGACGCACGTGGCATCGACCGGGCAGATCGGCAGCTTCCGGATCACCGGGGAGTCGAGCATCGGCACCGGTCTGCGACGGATCGAGGCGGTCAGCGGTGCGGCGGCCGAGGAGCTGGTTGCGGGCCGATTGGACCTGCTGCGCACCGCGGCCCAGCTGTTGGGCGCCGCGGAGGACCAGGTGCCGGCTCGGATCGAGGCGCTCCAGACGCGGTTGCGCGAGGCTGAGAAGGCGGCCAAGGGGTCCGGCGGGTCGGGTGCGACGCCTCGCCTTGATGCAGCTGCGGCACTCGCCGGCGCGCAGGCGGCAGGCGAGGCGAAGGTGATCGTCGAGCGCTACCCCGAAGCCGACGGTGCGGCGCTGCGAGCCCTGGCCGACGACCTGCGCGCCTCGACCGGCCGCTTCGTGGCAGTGCTCGCAGGCGGGGGCGGCGGACCGAGCATCCTGGTCGCCGCCAGCCGCGACCTTGTGGGGGAGGGTTTCGACGCCACCGAGATCGTGCGCCAGGTGGCGCCGATGATCGGGGGCGGAGGTGGAGGCCGCGCCGAGCTGGCGCAGGCCGGCGGCAAGGACGCGACTCGCCTCGACGAAGCGCTGCGTGAGGCGGCGCGCCTGGCGCTCGAGGCGTTGCAGCGCATCGAGAACGGCTGACGGTGCAGGAGCGGCTCGGACGCCTGGTCGAACGGCTGACCCGCGCCGGCGGGCGGTCGCCGGCCGGGCCACCCTCCCTCGTGGCTCTCGACGTCGGCACCGAGTTCGCCAAGGCCCTGGTGTTGGCGGTCGAGCCCGATGAGGAGGGACGACTGGTCGGCTCGGTGCGCGGCTCGGGGCGACAGCGGCAGGGACTGACCCACATGCAGTCGGGGACGGTGAGCGACATCGACGCAGTCGTGGCGAACTGCGCGCGAGCGCTGGACGAGGCCCAGGCGACCGCCGGCCTGCAGCCCACCTCGGCGGTGATCGGGATCGCCGGTGAGCTGGTCAAGGGCACCACCTCGAATGGCGCCGTGCGACGCGACGACCCCCACGCGCCGATGACCGACGAGGAGCTGCAGCGCATCGTCGAGCAGGTCCAGGTCGAGGCGCTGGCCGACGCCGAGCGCCGGATCGCGTGGGAGAGCGGCGTCGAGCGGATGGACGTGCGCCTGGTCCACGCGGCGGTGGTTGAGCTGAAGATCGACGGCTATCCGGTCAACAACCCGATCGGCTTCACCGGCGCGCAGCTCGAGCTGGCGGTTTTCAACGCCTTTGCGCCGATGGTCCACCTGGGCGCCCTGCAATCGGTCGCCAGCCAGCTCGGCCTGCAGCTGCTCGGCGTGATCGCCGAGCCGTACGCCGTGGCCACCTGCCTGGATCCAGGCGAGCTCGGCGATGCGGGTGCCGTGTTCGTGGACATCGGCGGGGGAACAACCGATGTGGCGCTGGTCCGACACGGTGGGATCGCCGGGACCAAGATGCTGGCGCTGGGTGGGCGGGCCTTCACCAAGGGCCTCGCCGAGCGCT
>JBBDNI010000013.1:0-32644 GCA_040877645.1 Chloroflexota bacterium | reverse complement strand
GGCCTTCAACCTCGAGGAGGAGACGGTCGGCGCCCTGATCCTGGGCGACTACACCGGCCTCAAGGAGGGGGACCAGGTCAAGACCACGGGGCGGGTGGTCGAGGTGCCGGTCGGCGACGCGCTGATCGGTCGGGTGGTGAGCCCGCTCGGCGTGCCGCTCGACGGCAAGGGCCCGATCGCGGCCAGCGGAACCCGTCCGGTAGAGCGCATCGCCCCTGGCGTCATCGTCCGGCAGCCGGTCGACACGCCGGTGCAGACCGGCATCAAGGTGATCGACAGCATGATCCCGATCGGCCGCGGGCAGCGGGAGCTGATCATCGGCGACCGGCAGACCGGCAAGACGGCCATTGCGGTCGACACGATCATCAACCAGAAGGGGCAGGACCTGGTCTGCATCTACGTGGCCATCGGCCAGAAAATGTCGACCGTGGCGCAGGTGGTCGCCGTGCTCGAGGAGCACGGCGCCATGGAGCACACCATCGTGGTCGTGGCATCGGCCTCCGACCCCGCCCCGATCCAGTTCCTTGCCCCGTACGCCGGTGTGGCGATGGGGGAGGAGTTCCTGGACAACGGCCGCGACGCGCTGTGCATCTACGACGACCTGAGCAAGCACGCCTGGGCATACCGACAGGTGTCGCTGCTGATGCGCCGCCCTCCGGGCCGCGAGGCGTACCCCGGCGACATCTTCTACGCCCACTCGCGGCTGCTCGAGCGGGCGGCGCGCCTCAGCGAGGAACACGGCGGTGGCTCGCTGACCGCGCTGCCGATCGTCGAGACGCAGGCGGGGGACGTATCGGCCTACATCACCACCAACGTGATCAGCATCACCGACGGCCAGATCTTCATGCAGACCGACCTCTTCAACCAGGGGCAGCGGCCGGCGGTCAGTGCCGGCCTCAGCGTCAGCCGGGTCGGTGGCAACGCCCAGATCAAGGCGATGCGGCAGGTGGCCGGCAAGCTGCGGCTCGACCTCGCCCAGTTCCGGGAGCTGGCGGCCTTCGCGCAGTTCGCATCGGACCTGGACAAGGCGACCCGCGACCAGCTGACGCGCGGTGAGAAGCTGTCCGAGGTGCTCAAGCAGCCGCAGTTCGCGCCGCTGGCCGTCGAGAAGCAGGTGGCCATCATCTGGGCCGCCACCAATGGCCACCTCGACGACGTGGAGACGGCTCGGGTCCGGGAGTTCGAGACGGGATTCTTCCGGCACCTGGAGTCGCAGTTCCCCAAGCTCCTCTCCACCATCGCCGGCGAGAAGGCGATCTCCGACAAGTCGGGCGAGGAGCTGAAGGCGGCGGTGCTCGATTACCGGCGCCAGGCTGGATTCGGCGAGGATGCGCCAGCCACGGACAAGGCCGACGAGACGCCAACGACCGATGCTTCCGATGCGCCAGCCGACTCGGCTCCGCCCCACGCGGCAGCGACCGAGACAGAAGCCGAG
This sequence comes from Chloroflexota bacterium, assembly GCA_040877645.1. Classification (GTDB taxonomy): domain Bacteria; phylum Chloroflexota; class Limnocylindria; order QHBO01; family QHBO01; genus CF-167. The sequence goes on along the minus strand of JBBDNI010000013.1, from coordinate 31,209 downwards.
CCGGAGGCCAAGCCCGCCGCGAAGCGAACGACGGCCCCCGCGAAGCCGGCCGCCGCCCGGAACCCGGCGCCGCGCAAGGCTGCGAAGCCGAAGGGAACCGGCGCCTAGATGGCCACCCTCCGCGAGGTCCGGCGCCGGATCGGCTCGATCCGCAACATCGCCCAGATCACCCGAGCGATGCAGATGGTCGCCGCCTCGCGCATGAAGCGCGCCCAGGACGCGATCCTGGCCGCGCGGCCGTACTCCGACGAGCTCCGGGACGCCCTGGCGCGGGTGGTGGCCGCGGTGGAGGCCGATATCGACCCGCTTCTCGCCCGCCGGCCTGTGCAGAAGGTCGGGCTGCTGGTGATCACCACCGATCGCGGCCTGGTCGGCTCGCTGAACTCCAACGCCATCCGTGCCGTGCTTCGCCACGTGGCCGAGATCTCGACCGACGGCGGCGAAGGCCGGATCGAGGTCGCGGCCGTCACGGTCGGACGCAAGGGACGCGACTCGCTGCGGCGCGCCGGCGTCCCGATCGCGGCCCACTTCGCGCAGCTCGGCGACCGGCCCAGCTTCGCCGACGTGACCCCGATCGCCCGGATCGTCACCGAGGACTTCCTGGCCGGAACCTACGACCGGATCGAGATCGCGTACTCGACCTTCATCAACACCCTGTCGCAGCGCCCCGTGATCCGCACCGTCCTGCCGGTGGAGCGGCCGTCGATGGGCGAGAGCGAGACGGAGACGAATGACGAGTACCTCTTCGAGCCGTCGCCGCAGGCCGTGCTGGGACAGCTGCTGCCGCACTTCGTGGCGGTCGACATCTATCGCGCCGTGCTTGAGAACCGGGCGTCCGAGCAATCGGCTCAGATGGTGGCCATGCGCAGCGCGACCGACAATGCGAATGAGCTGATCGGCGAGCTGACCCTCGTCTACAACAAGACGCGCCAGGCGAACATCACGCGCGAGATGACCGAGATTGCATCCGGGGCCGAGGCCCTGGGCTAGCCCTTCGACACAACGAGGAGACGCAAGAGCAACCGATGGCGACCGGAAAGGTGATCCAGATCACGGGCCCCGTGATCGACGTCGAGTTCCCGTCAGGCGAGCTGCCCGAGATCTATCACGCGCTGGAGATCACGCGCCCCGGAGCGTCCAAGGGCGATGAGAAGCTGGTAGTCGAGGTCCAGCAGCACCTCGGCAACAACTGGGTGCGCGCAGTGGCCATGTCCACCACCGACGGCCTGTCCCGCGGGCTGGATGCGGTCGACACCGGCGCAGCCATCACCGTCCCGGTCGGCTCCGTCACGCTCGGTCGCGTCTTCGATGTGCTCGGTCACCCGATCGACGGCAAAGGCGCCGTGGGCAAGTCCGAGACCCTTCCCATCCATCGGCGCCCCCCCGGCTTCGACCAGATGGAGACCGAGGCGCAGGTCTTCGAGACCGGCATCAAGGTGATCGACCTGATCGCTCCCTTCAAGCGTGGTGGAAAGGCCAGCGTCTTTGGTGGTGCCGGCGTCGGCAAGACGGTCATCATCCAGGAGCTGATCCGCAACATCGCGGCCGAGCACGGCGGCTATTCCGTCTTCGCCGGCGTCGGCGAGCGGTCGCGCGAGGGGAACGACCTGATCGGCGAGATGACCGAGTCCGGCGTGCTCGAGAAGACTGTCCTCGTCTTCGGCCAGATGAACGAGCCGCCCGGAGCCCGGCAGCGCGTTGGCCTCACCGCCCTCACCATGGCTGAGTACTTCCGCGACGTGGAGCACCGCGACGTGCTGCTCTTCATCGACAACGTCTTCCGGTTCACACAGGCCGGTGCCGAGGTCTCTGCGCTCCTCGGCCGGATGCCGTCAGCCGTCGGCTACCAGCCGACGCTGGCGACCGAGATGGGTGACCTCCAGGAGCGGATCACGTCCACCAAGGACGGCTCGATCACGAGCCTGCAGGCCATCTTCGTGCCGGCCGACGACTACACCGATCCCGCCCCGGCCACCACGTTCGGTCACCTGGACAGCAGCGTGCGGCTGGACCGTTCGATCGTCGAGCTGGGGATCTACCCCGCCGTCGACCCGCTGAACTCGACCTCGACCGCCCTTGACCCGCGGATCGTCGGCGAGGATCACTTCGAGGTCGCGCGCGAGGTGCAGCGCACCCTGCAGCGCTACAGGGACCTCCAGGACATCATCGCCATCCTGGGCATGGACGAGCTCTCGGAGGAGGACAAGCTGACCGTCTCGCGGGCACGTCGCCTGCAGCGCTTCATGAGCCAGCCGATGTTCGTCGCCGAGCAGTTCACCGGGCGCGATGGCAAATACGTCGAGCGGGCCGAGACGGTGCGCGGCTTCCGCGAGATCCTCGAGGGCAAGCACGACTCGATCCCGGAGCAGGCGTTCTTCATGGCCGGGCCGATCGAGGACGTGCTCGCGAATGCCGAGGAGATGAAGTAGCCGTGCCCATCCACCTGGAGATCGTGAGTCCGGAGCGGCGGGCCTTCTCCGAGGAGGTCGAGAGCGTCGTGGTGCCCGGCATCGACGGCGAGCTGGGCATCTTGCCGCACCATACCCGGCTGATCAGCGCCCTTGGCACTGGGGAGCTGCGGATCAAGAGGGCGGGCGGCGAGGAGATCCTCCTTATCAGCGGCGGCTTCGTGGAGGTGCGCCCGGATCGGGTGATCGTGATGACCGACCTCGCGGAGCACTCGGACGAGATCGATGAGGCGAAGGCGGTCGAGGCGCGCAAGCGAGCCGAGGCGGAGCTCGGCGAGGTGCACGATCCGGTCGACCTGGCGCGCGTCCGTGCCGCGTTGCAGACCGCGCTGATGCGGGAGCGGATCGCCACGCGCCGGCGTTCGCGCGGCTGACCTAGCGCTTCTCCCGCATCTCCACGAAGTCCGATACCCGCAGGATCGCCAGCATCGGACGGACGAGCAGCGGGACCGAGGATCGTGACGCATCGTGGAACTGCCGCGGCTCGACCAGATCGACCCACCTGCCTCGGCTCAACAGCCGGCAGCCCTCCGCGGCGACCACGTTGCGCAGCCATTGGACGTTGGTCCCATAGGTCAGGGCCATCACCCAGCGGTCCGGACGCCGGTGAAACGCCATCAGCGCGGTCCTGCGCACTGTCCCCGATGTTCGACCAACGTGCTCGAGGACGCAGAACCAGGGGAGACGGGCCGCGATCGGCCGCATGAACGTGTTCGAGAAGCGAAGGTTCAGACGGGCCAGCCAGTGCGGGAGCGCCACGCTGCCCATGGTAGGCCGCTGGGGTAGGATCGGCTCATGAGCTTGAAAGCTCGCCACGAGCACCACCTGGACTGATGCAGGCCTGCGACCAGTGCGGCGCGCGGATGCCACAGCTTCCCGTCCGCATCGAGATTGTGCGCGAATCGGGGCCCATCGGGCTGCCCGGACCGTCGAGCACATCGGCGAATTTCAGCAAGGGGTACGCGTTCTGCTCGAGCGACCACGCCTATGCCTGGGCGCGCGAGCGACGCTACATGTTGTGCAATGCCGCGCCGACGCCGTTTGAGGCCGGAATGCAGCCATTCCTTCCTTCGCGGCACATGGGCGGTCGCGTGGGGCTGTGCGACGGCCATCACCTCGGCGTCCACGAGTGGAAGGAGGCATGGCCCGTGTAGGGCCGCGGGTAACCGGACGCGGGGATCTCTCGCCCCATGCCGCTCGCGCGATTCTGGTGGGGATGTGATCCCGCATCGCAGAGCAGATTCCTGCGTCGTGATGCTTGTATGGATCGCAACACGCCGTATTGCCCACCGGGGTTGCATCACATTCACATGTGAATCGAACCCACTGGATCAGCAATCCAACCGAGACTGCCCAGCCCGCCCAACCCCACGACCCGCCGGTAGACTGGCGACCCATGGAGAAGTTCATCGTCACCGGTGGCGTGCCCCTGCACGGCGAGGTGCGCATCGCCGGCGCGAAGAATGCCGTCCTCAAGATGATGGCCGCCGCGGCGCTCACCGACGAGCCGTGCGTCCTGCGCAACGTGCCGCGCATCAGCGACGTGCAGATCCTGCGCTCCACCATGGCCGATATCGGCTTCCAGGTGACGCCCGTGGGCGACGACGCCCTTGAGATCCACGCCGCCGCAGCGGACTGGCTCTTCGTGCCGCTCGAAGCGGCCATGAAGACGCGCTCCTCGTTCATCCTGCTGGGGCCGCTGCTGACACGCTTCGGGCGGGTGATCATCAGCAATCCCGGCGGCGACCGGATCGGCAGGCGCCCCGTCAACCTGCACGTCGACGCGATGCGGACGCTGGGCGCCGAGATCGAATACAAGAACGGCTACTACTTCGCGCAGGCACCAGGCGGGCTGCGGGGTGCCCGGATCGAGTTCCCGTACGTGACCGTGATGGGCACCGAGAATGCCCTGCTGGCAGCCAGCCTGGCACGCGGCACGACGGTGATCGAGAACGCGGCCCGCGAGCCCGAGGTCGACAACCTGGTGGCGATGCTGAGCGCGATGGGGGCGCACATCGAGCGAACCGCCCCAAATCGCATCGAGGTCGAGGGAGTGGACCGTTTGCACGGGGTGGACCAGGCGGTCATCGGCGACCGAACCGAGGCCGGCACGTTTGCCATCGCCGCAGCGGTGACCGGGGGCGAGATCACGATCAAGGGGGTCGATCCGGTCCACCTGGTCTCCTTCACCGATCTCCTCGGCCAGACAGGCGTCGAGTACGAGACATTCGAGACCGATGGCGGCGGCCTCCGCGTCCGCGGCGGAGGCGCGATCCGACCGGTCGACATCGAGACGGCTGCCTATCCGGGCTTCGCGACCGACCTGCAGGCCCCGCTGGCGGTGCTCATGACCCAGGCCGATGGGACCTCCACCATCCACGAGACGATCTACGAGGACCGGCTCGACTACACCATGGAGCTGGTGAAGATGGGCGCCGTGATCGAGGTGCTCGACGAGCGGCACGCCCGCATCGCCGGACCGACTCCCCTGCACGGGCGCGAGGTGCAGATCGCCGATCTGCGGGCCGGTGCGACCCTGATCCTGGCAGCCCTGGCCGCCGCGGAGACGAGCGTCATCTCCGGCGTCGAGCACGTCGACCGGGGCTACGAGGCGATCGAGTCGAAGCTCGTGTCGCTCGGCGCCCAGATCACCCGTATCGACGCCTAGGCGCAACGACGTGGCCGAGACGCATCGGTTCACCGCGGAGCTCGAGCAGGCCCGCGCGGGCGGCGCGATGGTGCTGATTCCGAAGCAGGTGGCGGATGCGCTGGGTGGCCTGAAGCAGATGCGAGTCGTGGGGACGGTGAACGGCGTCGCATACCAGAGCAGCACGATGCCGTACGGCGGCCGAGGGCTGTTCATGGGCGTGCACAAGGCAACCCGCGAAGCGGCCGTGGTGAGCTTTGGTGACAGGGTGGAGGTCGTCGTCACGCGCGACGAGCGGCCGCGCGTCCTCGTCATGCCGCGAGAGCTGGAGGCCGCCCTCACCGCGGAGCCGGCGCTCCGCCTGCGATTCGATGCCCTCTCCTTCTCGCGTCGCCGCGATTTCGCGCAGCCGATCGCCGAGGCGAAGCGGCCCGAGACCCGGGAACTGAGGCTGGCTGCCGCGATGGCGCGCCTCCGGTCACAATGAACGCCGCATGAAGATCGGGATCGACCTCGGAACGGCCAACATCCTCGTCTACGTGCAGGGCAAGGGCGTCGTCCTGAACGAGCCGAGCGTGGTCGCCATCAACGACGACGACAACCGCATCGTGGCGGTCGGCGAGGAGGCGCGCGAGATGATCGGCCGCACGCCGGGCAACGTGCGAGCCATCCGCCCCATGCGCGACGGGGTGATCGCGGACTACCTGATCACCGAGGCGATGCTCCGCTATGTCCTCAACAAGGTGGCGCGCGTCCGCCTCTTCAAGCCGGACGTGATGATCAGCGTCCCGACCGGCGTCACCAGCGTGGAGAAGCGCGCCGTGCGCGACGCGGCGCTCAAGGCCGGCGCGCGTGACGCCTATCTGATCGAGGAGCCGCTGGCCGCGGCGATCGGCGCCAACGTGCCGATCTCCGGACCCTCGGGGAACATGATCGTCGACATCGGCGGCGGCACCACCGAGATCGCCGTGATCGCGCTTGGCGGGATCGTGGTGGCCGACTCGGTGCGCGTCGGCGGCACGAAGTTCGACGAGGCGCTGGCCAACTACATCCGGCGGAAGTACAACCTGATGATCGGGGAGCGCACCGCCGAGGAGGTGAAGATCGCCATCGGCTCTGCCCTGCCGCTCGACGAGCCGATGACCATGGAGGTTAAGGGCCGCGACATGATCGCCGGCCTGCCCCGCACCATCCCGGTCACGTCGAGCGAGGTGACCGAGGCGATCGAGGCGCCCCTGGCCCAGATCATCACCGCCGTGCGCAACGTGCTGGAGCAGACACCGCCGGAGCTGTCGAGCGACATCATCGACAAGGGGATGGTGATGACCGGTGGTGGCTCGCTGCTGCGCAACCTGGACGCACTGCTGACCCAGGTCACCGGCATCCCGTGCCACGTGGCCGAGAACGCGCTCAACTCGGTGGCGGTCGGCACCGGGCTGGCGCTCGAGCACTTCGACACGTTCCGCAAGAGCCTGGTGCGAGGCTCGTGACCATGGCCGAGGCGGTGGCGGCGGCAAGCGTCCGCGGCGAACTGAGCGAGGCGCTCGCGGCGAAGCGGATCGACACGCGAGCATTGGCCTTCGCCGACTTCCATGTCCACACCCGCGCCAGTCGGGACTCGTTGATGAGCGAGGATCGGTTCATCCGCCTGGCGCTGGAGCGCGGCCTGACCCACGTCGCGATCACCAACCACAACAACGTCGAAGGGGCGGTGGCCGTGCGGGACCGGGTCGCCGCGATGGGCGCCGAGGATCGCCTGCACGTGATCCTGGGCGAGGAGGTGTCGAGCGCCGACGGTGAGATCATCGGCCTCTACCTGACCGAGACCATCGCCCTGGGGCTCTCCGCCGATGAGACCGCGGACCGGATCCACGCCCAGGGCGGCCTGGTCTCGATCCCGCACCCGTTCGACCCATTCCGGCGGTCGCACATCACCGAATCCGCCCTGCTGCGCCTGGCCGAGGCCGGGAAGATCGACGCCATCGAGGTCTTCAACAGCCGCGTGACCTTCTCCCGCCACAACCAGCAGGCCGCGGACCTGGCGGCCCGTCACGAAATCCCGGGGATCGCGTGCTCCGACGCGCACTCAGGCATGGAGGTGGCGATGAGCTTCAACGCGCTCCCCGCCTTCACCACCGCCGACGAGCTTCGCGCCGCTCTCCAGGAGAACGAGTGGCATGGCAGCCGTTCTACCAAGCTGATCCATCTCACCACGCGGTGGGCGGTCTGGTCGAAGGCGCTGCGCCGTCGGTTCCGTGCATCAGTGCCGCGGGATTCCAAACCGGGATCGTGAGCGACCGACCCGCGCCGCCGGCGCATCCCACCGGGCCCCACCAGCACGGCCATTCGGTCTATGAGCCGGGTGAGTTCCTCGACGCACCGCTCGAGGAGGCCATCCCTGAACGCGAGGTGAGCCTCGCCCGGCGTCTCCTCAACCTGCGCACCATCGGCTCCATCGCGTTTGGCCTGGTCCTCGTCTTCCTCCTCTTCGGGGTCATCCTGAACGTCGACTTCGAGCACACCTTCGAGCTGATGACGCGCGCCAACGTGTGGCTGCTGCTCGCCGGGCTGGTCGCGTACTACCTGACCTTCCCGCTGCGCAGCCTGCGGTGGACGCTGATCCTGCGGCGGGTCGGCACATCGGTCCGCTACGGCTCCGCCATGGAGATCCTGTTCCTGTCGTGGTTCGTGAACTGCATCGTCCCCGCCAAGCTCGGGGACCTGTATCGCGCCTACCTGCTGCGCGGCAACTTCGGGGCCTCGATCTCGCGGACGGTCGGGACGATCTTCATCGAGCGCGTGACCGACATTGTCGTCATCTTCGGCCTGGCGCTGGCTGCCGGCTACTGGAGCTTCCGCGGCCGCAATCGGCCCGAGGTCGACGCGCTCTTCCTTGCGGGCTTCGTCGTCGCGCTGGTGCTGGTGCTGCTGGTGGTCGGGCTGCGCTACCAGGGGCAGCGCCTGACACGCCTCCTCCCCGAGCGCGTGCGGGAGTTCTACGAGCGATTCCACGAGGGCAGCACCGGCGCGCTGACACCGAGCGTGCTGCTCCCAGTGGGGGCGATCACGGCCGTCGTCTGGCTGCTGGAGGGCGCGCGCGTCTACTTCGTGATCCAGGCCCTGAACCTTACCGACATGCAGCTCGGCATCAGCTCATCGGTCTTCGTGGCCCTGGCAGCGTCACTCCTGACCGCGATTCCGCTGACGCCGGCCGGCATCGGCTTCGTGCAGGGCGGCATCGTTCTCGCCCTTGGGCTGTATGGCGTGTCGCCCGAGGCCGGGACGGCCGTCGCGCTGACCGATTTCGTGCTCAGCACGCTCAGCGTGATCCTGATCGGGGGCGTCCTGTACGCGTTCTCGCCGATGGTCCGCAGGGCTCACGGCACCGGGGCCCCTGAGGCCGATCCGGCTGGATCACTCACGGAGGCGGATCGGGCCTCCTGAAGTCGGGTTGCGAGCGGGACGCCATCGGTACCTTTGTCCCATTGAGCACGGTGACGGGCGCTGCGATCCTGCGGTTGCTTGCACGCACCACCGATCGACGCTTCTGATCGGTGGGCAGCAGCGTACGGACGAGGGCGCATGACGCTCCAGACGCCGCAGTCCTTCAATAACTGGCTTCGTGGACAGTTGAAGGAAAAGAAGATGAGCCAGCGCCAGCTGGCGCTGCAGTCGGGGGTCGATCACTCGACAATCTCCCGGCTGATCAAGGGTGACCGGATGCCGTCGCTGGGCACCGCCACCAAGCTGGCGCGCGGCCTGCGCGAGATCCGCGACGAGGCCGACGGACAGGCGTACTTCGCCGGCCTGGCAGCCCGTCAGCTGCTCCCCACCGCCCGCGTCGAATACGCGCTGCGCGGCGACGACCTCCTCAACGAGGCCGATGTCCGCGAGGTGATGCAGGTCTACATCGCCCACCGCAGTCGTCGGTCGCGCGAGATCGGCAACGGCGGCAACGGCAACGGCGACACCCTGAATCGCCACGAGCTGCCGCCGGAGAGGTTCAGCCGGGGCGCCTGACCCTGGCGATCGCCCTCCTCGCCTGAAGGGCCTGAGCCGAGAGGGCGGGAAGCTCCAGCACACCGTCGAGCAGGAGCCTGGCGCGCCGAACATTCACTGCGTCGTATCCCTGGTCAGTGCCCGGCGTCTCCATCACGAACGTCGCCCCGCCCGACAGCCGTCGATCCCGCAGCAGCGCCGAAAGTCCTGCCGAGCCGATCTGCCCGGCGCCCAGGTGCTGGTGGCGATCGCCGCGGGAGCCGAGGATCGACCGCGAGTCGTTGAGGTGCACCAGCGCCAGCCGATCCAGGCCGATCAGCTCTTCGAAGCGATCGACCACGGCCAACGCCCCGTCGGTGGTCGAGATGTCGTAGCCCGCGCCCCACAGGTGTGCGGTATCCAGGCAGAAGGCGAGCGCATCCGTTGGTCCCGCCACTGCCTCGAGAACCTGGGCCAGGTCCTCGATCGTGGATCCGAGGGTCGCGCCACCACCCGACGAGTTCTCGAGCACGAGTCGAACTCCCTGCGGCGTCTCAGCCAGCACGCTGGCGACCCGGCCCGCGAGTCGGTTCCGCCCGGCCTCGATGCCCTCCCCGCGGTGCGAGCCCATATGCGTGTTGACCAGCGTGGCCCCGTACGCCGGTGCCCGCTGCACCTCGTGGATCAGGCCGGCCAGCGACTGGGAGCCGAACGGCTCAGCGCGCCCCGCCAGGTTGATCAGGTAGCTGGCGTGGATCGCCACCGGGCTGATCCCCGCGGCCGCGCAGTACGCGATGAACGCGGCCGCCTCCGCTGGCGGCTCGGGCCGTCGTCGCCAGGCGGTGGGGTTGTCGCTGAAGATCTGGAGCGCTGCCGCTCCGATCTGCCGCGCCCGCCTTGCCGCCTTCAGCAGGCCCGCCGCGACGCCGAGGTGAATGCCGACGCGCGGCGATCCAGCCGGCCACGTGAGCCGGCGGCGCGGCTCGCGGCGTGCTACGGTGCGAGACATGGATGAGGAGCGAGACGGGCCCCCGGAGCCAGGTCAGCCTGCCACAGCAGACCTGCTGACCATCGGGCTGCTCGTCTTCTTCGTCTCGCTGATCGGGATCGCAACGGCCCTGCTGGTCCTGCCGAATCTCCTGCCCTAGGCGCCGCACGCTGCGGCCCGCAGCGGCTCAGCCGCCCCTCCTCTCGGGCGCCAGCACCGGCTCGATCAATCCGTATCCCCTGCCCCGGCGCCGGTAGACCACGCAGATCCCATCGGTCTCGGCGTTCAGGAAGACGAAGAAGGCGTGGCCGAGCTCCTCCATTCGCGCCACCGCATCCTCCTCGAACATGGGGACCATGTCGAAGCGCTTGATCTTGACGACCGATGCCGCGGCCGCTCGCTGCTCCGGATCTGCCTCAGGGGCGGTGACCGTGCCCTGCGCCGCGCGCGCAAGGGCCGCTCGTCCCTCGTCGGCGTGCCGCTCCCGAACGCTTCGCGGCCGCTCACGAGCACGGACCACCTGTCGCTCGAGCTTGTCGATCAGGCCGTTCAGGGCCGCCAGCAGGGTGGGGCCGGCCGCGACCGAGCGCATCACGGTGCCGTTGTTGACGAGCGTCACCTCGGCCGTGTTGGCGGAGTCGGACTCGCGGGAGGCGTGTGCGATCAACTCGACATTCGCCTGCGCATCGGCATGAGCGACTCGTTCCAGCCGCTGCAGCTTTCGCTCGATCTGGCCCCGAAGACGGTCGGTCATCTCGAAGTTGCGGGCCTTGACGGTCGTCCTCATCACGGGTCGCTCCGCTGCGGTGCCTTCTACGGTAGCACCCACCACCAGGCGTTTCCGGCTACACCTCCCTGGCGACGGCGAAGCCGATGACACGCGGCGTGCCGCCCGCGCGCAGGACCTCGGCACAGGCCTCCAGGGTTGCTGCCGTGGTCAGGATGTCGTCGACCAGGAGCACGGTTCCGGTCTGTGGTGGCACGGTACGCAGGCCGAAGGCGCCACGGAGGTTCTGCAGCCGAGCCGCCCGGCTGAGGCCGTGCTGGCGTGCGGTCGGGCGTGTCCGCACCAGGACGTCGCGAACCTCCAGGCGCGCTCGCGATCCAAGCTCGTGGGCGATGAGCGCCGCCTGGTTGTAGCCCCGCTGGCGAAGGCGCTCCGGGTGCACCGGGATCGGGACGAGGACCACGTCGCCGTCGACCATCGACACCAGGTCACCGAGGGCCGAGACTGCGCTGCCCGCAAGGGGCGCGGCCAGCCGGGCCGCTCCGCCGTATTTCAGCCGCTGGAGCGCGCGGCGCAGCGGGCCCTCGTGCACGAACGCTGCGACGGCCAGGTCGAGCGCCTCGCCGATCACGATCCCGGGGTCGGCGGCCGCGAATCGGTCGGCAGGGCGTCGCGCCGGCCGCATCCCGGCTACGCAGGCAGCGCACAACACGGCTCCGTATCGTGCGCACCCAGCGCACGCTGGAGGCAGCAGGAGCTCCAGGACGCCCATGGCCGATGATGCATCCAGATCCCTTACCGAGCCGTTACTGGGGCCTTACGATCCAATCATGGGGCTTCAGGCGCCCTCGGGCGCGCCTTGGGACCCTTCGACGTCCTCGAACACCAGCTGGTCCCCTCGCACCGTCCGGGTGCCTTCCAGGGCGCCCGCCCGCAGCTCGATGCAGTCCCGCGCACCACGCGCCCACCAGATGACGCGCCACGGACGTAGCCGCGAGACGGACCGGGTAACGCGTCCCTGGCTATCGACAAAGACGGCGTCGATCGGATAGCGCATGAAGAACATGTGGATCGAGGGCGACCGTTCGATCAGCAGGCCCTCCCCTGGGAGCAGCTCGGGTGTGGCGAGGAGGCCGACCACCCGGTCGCGCAGGGAGCTGGCGACGCGGCATCGGGTGGCGAGGGTGGTGCCGCGGGTGGCGTTGGTGATGCGCTGGTATCGGTCCATCGGCTCCGCTCGATGCTAGCGGCTCTGAGAAAAGGGGAACGCCCCGGTCCGGGGAAGAGGACCGGGGCGTTCCATGCCCCTGGCAGAGTTGCCGTGGAGTCGTCACTTCAGGAGCTGGACTCCGATCAAGCTGGTCGGTGCCGTGGTGCCGCTGCCGGGACCGACGGTGTACGGTCCGCCCAGGAAGTTCACGAAGCGGCCGGCCAGGCAGGACGTGCCACCGTTTCCGGTGTCGCAGGTCGCTGCGTCATTGCCGGTGATGTAGGCGCCCTTCGCGTAGGCCGGTGCTCCACCGCTGCCGTCGCACCAGTTCGGCGTCCCGCCGCAGAACTGGAAGGCTGCGAACTGCGGCAGGTGGTACCACTGGTTCGACCCGGTGCCGCCGACGTTCGGGGCCGGGCAGTTGTTGAGGAAAGGTCCCCCGGGCTGCGTGTTACAGGTCCCGTCGAACTGCGGGATGAGCGCGACCTGACCGCCCCACCGCTCGTTCAGCGCATCCTCGATCTGCGACGAGTTGATGTTGCCGGTGGCGGTGATGTAGAACCAGTCGGGGATGGTCATTGAGTCGTTGTCCGGGAATCGAATCGAATCCTCGAGCTCGGACGTTCCGCCGGCGGTCGGCGTCCAGTCCAGCCAGCCGACGTTGCCCGGGCCGTTCTTGCAAAGTGGCACCGTGATGGGCATCGTGGTCACCACCCACGGCTCGGTCGGGAAGACCGGTTCCGGGTCGTTCTGACCGTCACAGCCCAGGACCGTCAGCGGGACGGTGACGGGGATCACGTCGCAGCCGGCCTCGGCCGAGCAGACGTCGGTTACGTATCCGGCCACCGCGGTGGCCGGGGCGGTCACCGTCAGCTGGTCGAAGCCGATCACCCGCACCAGGAAGGTCGGGAAGGACTGTGACCCGATCGCCTCGATGCCAGCTGCATTCGCCGGAATCGTGTCATCGCCAACTTTGGCGGCGTCCGCCCTGTCGGTGACGATGGCACCCAGGTCGTCCAGCAGGTTGCCGGCGATGTCGGTGTAGTAGGCGTCCGGCGGGTCGACGGCATTCTCGCTGCCGGCAAGCAGCACCGCGATCTCAACGTCCGCGTCGGTCTTGGTCGGCACGACGCCGGCCAGCCGCTGCGCCATGACGATGGCGCCGGCCTCGGCGGCCGCGTCGGCCGCGTTCTGCGTGTCGCGCTGCTTGCCCCAGGCGAAGCCGCCGTCCACGACCAGGCCGACCATCGCAACGATGGCGACCATCGCCACCGCCACGATGACCAGGACCTGGCCGCGCTCGTGGCGATGCCGATTGCTGTTCATGGTCGTGTTCCTCTGCATGTGGGTTGATTTGGTGGATCGAGTTCCGTCAGTGGGCGTCATGGGGATACATAGCTCCGTTCAATCGGCTCGCGCGTGGTGCTCGCCATGTCGATGGTGCCCACCAGATTGCCGATGATCGGCGTAGCCGCGGTGTACTGGTAGTGGACGGTTATCACGACGACACAGCCGATCTTGGCCGGGACGGCGCACGGAGTGAGGAGGTCGGAACTGAGGAAGCTGACGTCGACGTCGGCGGGCGCGGCGCCGAGAGCGACCGAGGCCTTCACCGCCTCCGCCTGGAGCACGGCGACGTTCTGGTCGACGATGCCGACCCGCACCGCCTGGCGCGAGGCGTTCGAGATGGTGTTGTAGGCGTACACGGCGCGCCCCATGTCGAAGATCCCCACCAGCACCAGGATGAAGATCGGCAGGATCAGGGCGAACTCGACCAGCGTCTGGCCGCGCCTGCTGCGCGCCCCACGGCTCAGATTGTTGGTCCGTTGCATCGGGGGCATCACCTACTTATCCACCGTGATGTTCGACGTGCACGGATAGGGCTGTCCGAAGACAAGCGGGAACTGGTCGCCGATCGTGTAGTTATTGTTCGGCGGCCGCACCACGTTGTAGCTGCCGGTGAACCCGTTTAGGATCCAGAGGACCTGCCCGGCGGTGACCGTCTCCCCGACCAGCTGCGGTGCAGTACATGGCAAGCCGGGAGGGATCGAGGGGGGCGCCCCGCTCGGAATAGCGGTGGCCACCGGAATGCCGTTGATCACCCCGCCGCGGATGGCGAACTGCGATCGGGCGCTGATGGTCATCGGGTTGCCCATGATGTTGCCGACCAGCGGCGTCAGGAAGGTGAAGCCGCACTCCAGGTCCACCGTTGCGTGGTCGCCGATCTCGTGCGCGTCAATGGTTCCGCCCTTGTCCTCGAAGATCGGGTCAGGGATGTCAGCGAGACCCCAGGCGCCGCCACCGACGGGCGCGCAGTTGATCGCCTGCATGTCGTTGAGGATCTGCTGGCGGTAGCGGGCCTGATCGGGTGCGTTTACGGGCGCAACCCAGGCGTCCGGGTTGAGAGCCGCTTCGTTGGCCGCGATTCGCGTGGCGTTGTTCAGAGCGACCCAGCCGAAGAAGACGCGGCCGAAGTCGATGGCGAGCAGCAGCATCAGCGCCAGGATCGGCAGGATGATCGCGAATTCGACGAGCGCCTGGCCGCGCGAGACCGTGCGGTGACGCCGGAATGGGAGGAGCTTCATGACAACCGCTCTATGAGTTCGAATTGCCCTGAGTCTAGGGTGGCGACCTTGCGACGCACCTTGCAGGGTGCCGACGCCGGTGCAGTACCACAACGGTACTTTGGTCAGTCGGATCGCTCGCCTTCGGCGAAGGTTTCGGCCGCCGGCTCGGCGGGAAGGGTGACCGTTACGGTGGTGCCGGCACCGGGCTGGCTGTCGATCTGGAGCGACCCATCCATCGCCTCGACCAGGCCGCGGGCGGCATACAGGCCGATGCCACTCCCGTCCGGAACCAGGCGGCGCGCATCGTCGGAGCGGAAGAACTGTTCCGCTGCACGGCTGCGCGTATCGGCCGACATGCCCACCCCCGAGTCTCGGATCGATACATCGGAGAGGAGGCCTTCCCCGTCGTTGGCCGGCCTGGCGCTGACGCGGACGTGCACCTCGGCGCCTGACGGGCTGTACTTGACCGCGTTGTCGAGGAGCGCCCAGAGCACCTGCTCGACCCGATCCGGATCGGCGGCGACGAGGTGGGGCGGCCCATCGCTGGTCAGCGTGAAGGGATGCTCCGTCGCTCGCAGCGCGTCCCACGTGCGCTGGACCAGGGGCTCGACCCGGAACACCTCCTGGCGCGGGCTGAGCGCTCCGAATTCCAGCCGGGAGACGGCGAGCAGCTGACCGACCATCCGCCGCAGGCGGTCAGCCTGCTGCGCAATCGTCTCGAGGTCGATCCTGGCCGCCGTGTCCATCTGGCCGCCCTGCTGCAGCTCCGAGGCCAGGGCGCGGATGCTGGTGAGTGGTGTCTGGAGGTCGTGGGTGATGCCGCGCAGGAAGTCGGTCTGCACTGCGGCCATCCGATTGAGCTCATCGGTCTGGGCTCGGAGGCGGCGATACAGGAGCGCATGCTCGATGGCGGTGGCAGCGTGCTGCCCGAGGAGGCTGTAGAGCCCCAGCTCCGCGGGCGTCGGGATGGCGCGGCCCTCCCAGGGCGCCAGCAGGATGGCGCGCAGCTCCTCCCCGGCCGCGACGTCCGCGGTCACGAAGGCACCCCACGGTCCGACCGCGTGGCGCGCGCCGCCATCGGTCCCTTCGGCGTTCTCGACCGTGGACGCCCAGCGATGCACCTCGTCGATGGCCGCAACGCCGGACGCCGGGTCGGGACCGTAGATGCCGGTCGTCAGCGCGTCGGGGCCGGAGGCGCGCAGCACGGCGAGGAGCCAGGTCGGGTCCCCGGTCACCGACCGGGTGGCCTGCACCATGGCGTGGGCAGCGGCAGCGGGGTCATCGGCGATCGGGACGGCACGCACCTGGGCGGCCAGCTCCGCGATCTGTCGGTTCCGCTCCTCGAGGGCCGCGGCCAGGCGTCGCTGGGCACCGGTCAGCGCGTCGTCTGGACCGGCCGACCCCGGAGTGCGGTCCGAAGTGACGCCCCGCTCGGCGAGCTTGACCATCGACTGCGCCTCGCCGGTGAAGGCGCGCCACGAGAGGATGGCGACGACGACGACCCAGCCGATGGTGACACTGACCGCCAGCGTGAAGGCGACCGCCGTCCCGAGGCGAGCGATCCAGGCCGGCTGAAGCTGGTCCAGCACCACGAACACGGCGACCGGGGGCAGCGCCCCTGCCAGCAGGGCCGCGAGCAGGCGCAGCGAGGGGCGGCCGAGCTCCATCGGGAAGGGCTTAGCCGGCCGCGGCCGGCGAGCTCGCGGGAGCGGTCACCAGTCGGTAGCCGACGCCGCGCTCGGTGAGGAGGTAGCGCGGTCGATCGGGATCGAGCTCCAGCTTGCGCCGCAGCCGCCGGACCGTGACCCATACATACGACGGATCGGCGCCATCGGACTCGGACCAGACCCGATCCAGGATCGTCTCGGTCGGCACGGTGCGGTCGACCGAGCTGATCAGGACCTGCAGCAGGCGGACCTCGGTGGGCGTCAGTGGCGACTGTCCGGCCGCCGTGGTCACCCGTCTGGCCGCAAGGTCGATCTCCAGCTCCCCGCCGTCGAGGACCAGCTGTGGCCGGCCCGTCGCCGCCCGGCGCAGGACGCGCTGCACGCGCGCCACCAGCTCATCAGGGTTGAACGGCTTGGTGATGTAGTCCTCGGCGTACTCCTCCAGGGCCCGGACCTTGGCCTCCGAGGCGTCAACTGCCGAGAGGACGATGATCGGCAGATCGGCGATGCGCTTGACGCGGTCGCACAATTCGAAGCCGTCCATCCCCGGCATCATCAGGTCGACGATCAGGAGCTGGGGCCAGGAGCGCTCCAGCAGCTTCAGGGCGCGTTCGCCGGAGGGTGCGGTCTGGACGTCATACCCCTCGCGCGCCATGCGACGCTCGAGGACGGAGAGCAGGGTGGGGTCGTCGTCGACCAGCAGGATGGCCGGCCGGAGCGCCGGCAGCATCTCAGATTCCGACGCCGCCCATGACGGTGACGATTGCCGGACCCAGGATCACGATGAAGATCGTGGGGAAGATGCAGCCGACCATAGGGAAGAGCATCTTCACCGGGGCCTTGGCGGCCATCTCCTCGGCGCGCTGGCGCCGCTCGATGCGGAGCTGCTGCGATTGGATCTGGAGGACCTTGGCGATCGGCACGCCGAGCTGCTCGGCCTGCACGATGGCGCCGATGAAGTTGCTGATCGGCTGCGAGTCGGCGCGCGCGACGACGTCGCGCAGCGCGTCGCGGCGGGTGCGACCCATGCGGATCTCGGCGAGCGCCTGGCGGAACTCGTCGACCAGCGGCCCCTCCATCTTCTCGACCACCTTGGCCAGCGCCGCGTCGAAGCCGAGTCCGGCCTCGACCGAGATGGTCAGCAGGTCGAGGGCGTCGGGGAGCTGGAGGACCATCTCGAACGAACGCTTGCGACCCCGACTGCCGAGCCAGAACTCGGGGACCATGAAGCCCAGCGCCGCGCCGGCAAGGCCGAAGACGAGGGCGAGCTGGACCCGCCCAGTGGCCAGTGCCAGCAGGCCGACGGCGATGCCGACCACGATCGTGGAGAGGAGCTTGACGCCCATCCAGTCGGCTCCGCGCAGGCCACCCGGGTAGCCGGCCCGCTCCAGCTTGGCGTCGGTGCGGGCGATGAGGCCTCCCTGGTCACCGCGATTGACGATGCGCGACAGGCGCTGCACCAGCGGGCGCAGCACGCGCTCGAAGAGCGGCTGTTGGAGCTCGTACTCCTCCAGGGACTTCGGCTGGACGACGAGCTGTTCCAGGCGGGCCTGGACGGCGTCCTGCGACGGCCGGGCCGCCATGCCGTAGGTGATCAGCAGCACCGCGACGGCGGCGAGGACTCCAATGACAACTTCAGTGGGCGGCATGGCGCTATACCTTGATGTCGACGATGCGGCGGATGAGGATGTAGCCGATGAGCATGCTGATCGCACCGACGATCAGGAAGATCACACCGGTCGGCAGCCCGAACGTCGCAGGCGGATTATTGAACAGGACGGTGATGTACGTCGGGCTGATGACGAACAGGATGCCGGCCAGGCCCACCGGCAGCAGGGTGATCACGTACCCGCTGTAGCGCTGCATGGCGGTCAGGGTGTTGATCTCGCCAATGATCCGGACGCGCTCGCGGATGGTGAACGCGATCGAGTCGAGCACGGTCGCCAGGTTGCCGCCGACCTGGCTCTGGATGTTGATGGCGGTGACCATCAGCTCGAGGTCCTCTGATGCGACGCGCCGCACGAGGTTGCCGAGCGCCGGCTGCAGCGCCACGCCCAGGCTCATCTCACGCACCACTCGCTCGAACTCCTCGGAGATCGGGGGCCGCGCCTCGCGCGTCACCAGCTCGATGCCCTGCAGGAAGGATGATCCCGCGCGCAGCGAATTCGCGAGCAGAGTGATGATGTCCGGCAGCTGGCGGCTGAAGAGGCGCACCCGCTTTTTCTGGCGATAGCCGATGTACCAGCGCGGGAAATAGGCGCCGATGGCGAAGATGGCCGCCAGCGCGATCGGGTTGTGGAATCCGGGGAAGAGGAAGCCGACGGCGTAGGCCGCGAAGGCGAACACGAATGGAGACGCGGCCCAGGCGAAGACGAATTCGGCCGGCCGCAGCTTCAGGTCGGCTCGCGCGATCTCGACAGCGAGGCGAGCCTGCAGGTCCTGGCGCTCGATGACGCGGCTGATGCCGGCGATGACCGCCGACTCGCGGTCGCCGCCCCCGGCCGTTGCCTCGCCGCCGCCGGCCCGCGCATAGCGCTCGAGGCGGGACGCGACCCCGCCCGAGCCACCGCTCATGGCGATGCCGACGGCGATGAGCAGGACCGCGCCGCCGGCGAGGCCGGCGATCAGGAACGGCAGCATGCCCATGGGTGGGTGACTCCTCTCAGAACGCCGAGCCGAACACGTTCGGCGGCAGGTGGATTCCGGCGGCCTCGAACTTCTCGACGAACTTCGGGCGGATACCGGTTGGCCGCAGCATGCCCTCGATCTTGCCCTCGACGACGGCCGTCTGCTCGAACACGAAGATGTCCTGCATGACGATGACGTCGCCCTCCATCCCCTGCACCTCGGTGATGTTCACGATCTTGCGCGTCCCATCCTTGAGGCGGTTCTGGTGCACGATCAGGTCAACGGCCGATGCGATCTGCTCCCGGATGGCCTTGAGCGGCAGGTCCATCCCTGCCATCAGCACCATCGTCTCGAGACGCGAGAGCATGTCGCGCGGGGTGTTGGCGTGGCCGGTTGACATCGAGCCGTCGTGGCCCGTGTTCATGGCCTGCAGCATGTCGAGCGCCTCGGCGCTACGGCACTCCCCGACCACGATCCGGTCGGGGCGCATGCGCAGGGAGTTCCGCACCAGCTCGCGGATCGGGATGGCGCCCTTGCCCTCGATGTTCGACGGACGCGCCTCGAGCGTCACCACGTGCTCCTGGCGGAGCTGGAGCTCGGCGGCGTCCTCGATGGTCACGATCCGCTCGTCGTCGGGGATGAACGAGGAGAGGATGTTGAGCATCGTCGTCTTGCCCGAGCCGGTGCCACCTGACACGAAGATGTTGAGGCGGGCCTTCACGCAGGCCTCGAGGAACTCGAACATCTCGGTGGTGGCCGTGCCGAAGCGGATCAGGTCCTCCACCGTGAACGGCGTGGCCGCGAACTTCCGGATCGTCAGGACCGGGCCGACCAGGGAGAGCGGTGGGATGATGGCGTTGACGCGGGATCCATCGGCCAGGCGGGCATCGACCATCGGGCTCGACTCGTCGATGCGGCGCCCGATGGGGGCGATGATGCGCTGGACGATCTTCATCACGTGCTCGTCGTTCTGGAAGGTGACGTTCGTCATCTCCAGCTTGCCTTCACGCTCGATGTAGACCTGCTGTGGGCCGTTGACCATCACCTCGGTGACGGTCTCGTCGCGGAGCAGCGGCTCCAGCGGACCAAGGCCCAGGATCTCGTCGGTGATCTGCTCCAGCATGCGGACCCGCTCGGCGCGGGTGAGGGCCAGGCCCTCCTCGTCGGCGACCTTGCCGAAGAGCTCCTCGATCTGGCGACGGACCTCCGCCTGGTTGCTCAGGTCGAGCTTGGGGTCGAGCTCGTTGATGAGGCGGTTCTGGACGCGGTACTTCGCCTCGCGGAACGACTCGCGCGCGGGCATGGCGCCCAGGAACGGGCGCGACGACGGAGCTCCGCCCGCGGTCGGCGGCGTGGCCGGCGTCCCACCCAACGCGGGAGCCGGTGTCTGCGGGACGCTCGGAACCTGCGGCTCTCCCTCGCCGGCAGGACGGGCCCGCTCGATCCTCTTCAGCAGTGACATATCGCTAATCCTTCCCCGTTACTTGCGCGCGAAGATTCCGCGTTTGTTCGGCTGGTCCTGGGCGACGAGGCCGTCGCCCGCGAGTGTCTGTGCGAGTCTCGCCACGTCGCGCGAGAGCACGCTCTCCGGATGGGATACGACGAACGGCACCCCCCGATTCACCGCCAGCACCGAGAGTCGCCCGTCGGAGACGATCGTGCCGTCGATCGGTCGCCGGATGGACGCCTCGACGTCGGCGATCCGGATCCCCTGCGCCGCATCGGCGCGGTTGATCACGAGACGGAGCTTGGTGCGGCTGTAGTCCAGCTGATCGGCCACCTCCAGGAAGAGGCGGACGTTCTTGATGGTCGTGATCTCGAGCGCGGTGAGCACCAGGATCGTGTCGGCGGCGTCCATCACACCCAGCGAGTGGTCGCTGAGGCTGGCCGGGAGGTCGACGATGACGTAGTGGTGCGTCGTCCGCAGGTGCTCCACGATCTTGCGCAGGTAGGCGGGGGTCACCATGTCGGCGCCCTCGGGTGACGGTGGAGCGAGCAGCACCCGGATCCCGGTCGAGTGGTCGATCACCACCGAGTCGATGATGTCGCCGTCCGGTTCGCCGCTCTCGACCGCGTCGGAGATCGAGCGGTTCTTCGGGTTCAGGTTGAGCAGGACCCCCACGTCGCCGAACTGGAGGTTGGCGTCGACCAGGCAGACCTTGGCCCCGGTGTCGCGCTGGAGGGCCACGGCCAGGTTGGTGGCGATCGTGGTGCGGCCCGCTCCGCCCTTGGGTGAGAAGACCGCGATCAGCTGGTGGTCGCCGTCGTCGGCGACGACGGGTGCAGCCGGACTCTCCGGCATGTCCGCCTTGAACTGGACCTGCCGAGCCAGCTCACGGTCGTGGACCCGTCGGATGCTGGTGGAGAACTCGTCGCCGCTGAACGGCTTGACGAGGAACTCGCGCGCGCCGGCGGTGATCGAACGCTTCAGCTGCTCGGCCTCGCCGTGGACGCTCATCATGATGATCGGGCTGGTGGGCAGCCGCTGGGAGATGATCTCCGCGGCGGCCACCCCGTCCATTCCCGGCATGTTGATGTCCATGACGATGACATCGGGGCGCAGCTCCATGGCAACCTTGATCGCCTCCTCGCCCGAACCGGCAGTCCCGGCCACGTCGATCTCCCGCTCGAGGCCGAGCAGCCTCGAGAGGTGGTCGCGCGTCTCCGGAATGTCGTCGACGATGAGGACCTTGATCACGGTCAGGTTTCCTTCGCGTGGAGCTGCGTGGTGGCGATGCTGGTCCGACCTACGGGGCCGGGGTCGGCAGGACGACCTGGATGATGTCCGGAATCGGGATCCCGAACGTCTCGACCAGGATGTTCAAGGTGACGCCGGTCGTCTCCTCGATCGCCTCATCGTCGACGCTGCGCAGGATCGCGGTCAGCGGGCCGATGATGGACTGATCGGTCTGGGCGAACTTGATCACCTCGGCGTCGGCATCGGTGCCGGCGAAGACGATGATCACGGTCTCGATCGCCGCCGAGGTCTGCGTGTTGGCCTGCTGGCCCGGGCTCGGCGTGGCCGCGGCCTCGGCCAGTGACCTGATCCGCGTCGCGCTGACGTACAGCACCCGCTTGTTCTGGAGCAGGGTCTTGACCGTCGGAGCCGACTCGAGGCCGGTGACCGGCTCGAACCGCACCTGCTCGCCCGGGGCTGCGTCGACGCTGTCGGCGGTGGGCTGGAGCACCTGGATGTCTGTGCGGTAGACAATGTCGACGTGGTCGCCCGGCTGGACGAGGAAGTCGAGGCCGGTCACCCGGTCGACCTGGAAGGCGATCGCCTTCTCGCCTGGCAGGAGCTGGCACTCGATGCAGATATTGGCCCTGGCGCCAAGCCCGACCGCCTCCTGGCTGACCTGCTGGCCCTTGCCGATCGGGAAGAGCGAGGGTGAGCCGGTGAGCTGCGATGGATCGGCGAAGCGCGTCCCGGAGACGGCCTCCGGGTCGACCTCGAGCACCTCGACCTTGTCGGGCGTCACGGCGTCGCCGATGTCGATGTCCGCCTTGGCGACGAGCACCTTGACAGTTGTCGGTTCGACTGTCGTGGGACCTCCCCCATTCTGGCCAAGGAGGACGACGATGCCGACGAACGCAAGGACGGCGAGGAGCACCCCGACCAGGATGACAAGGCGGTTTGAACGCTTCACTGATCTTTCCCTTCGAGCAAGGATGATTCCGTATCCGATGGTTCCAGGGGACGCGCGTTGTGACTGTGGTCAACAGTCTACGAGGGTGCGGCAACTCGCATCGAGCGGACTTGTGGGCTATGCCGGGAGTGGTACTTCCCCGTGGCATGTCGAGAGCCCCCGGGAAATCCCGGGGGCTCTCACGTGTGTCTAGCGATGCCGAGCGGGGCTCAGGTGCCCTGCAGGTTGTCGCCGACGTTCTGGAAGATCTGGCTCACGATCGGGCCGAGGAAGATAAGGGCCACGATCACGATGATCGCAATGAGGGCCAGGAGCAGACCGTACTCGACGAGCGTCTGGCCTTCCTCATCCTCGCGGCGGATGTGGGCAAGAAAAGTGCTGATGAACTGAAGCATATGTTCGCAATACCTCCTTTCCTTCGGGATAGGTGGCCACAGATTACGGGCCGCCGCCGAGCCATGAACATGACCCGATGGTCCCACTTTGGCTGGGGCCGGAGCCGTACCTTGGCGCACGATTCCTGGCTTGTCAATACCCCGCCGCCCCTCTTCGGCCACCTGCCGGCGCACCCCCGCAACGGCGGTCTGACGCCGGCGAACAGCTCGGGACAAAGTGAAGGAGCCACGCCGGCTGGCGTGGCTCCTGCACCGGAGGAGGCCCGAGGTTCCCGGTTCGCGAACCGGGTCCCTCGTGGAGATGAAGGTCGTCGCGCGGATACCCGCGGGCCGACAGGACGGACGCTACCCCTGGTCGATCAGCCCCTGCCATGGGGCAGGAGTACCGGCAACGGCCGGACTTTGGTGACCGCTCAATCCTCCGGGATCTTGATCCAGCCCTGGCGCATGGCGTAGACCACGGCCTGGGTCCGGTCGTTGACGGAGAGCTTGCGCAGGATGCTCGACATGTGGTTCTTCACGGTCTGCTCGCTGATGCCGAGCGCGTAGGCAACCTGCTTGTTGGTCATCCCCTGGGCGATGTTGTCCAGGATCTCCACCTCGCGCGGCGAGAGCGGCGCGAAGATCGGCTGGGCATCGGACCCGTAGACGGCCAGCTCGCGGAACTCCTTGAGGACGCGCGTTGCGACAGCCGGCTTGCTGAACACCTTGTCGTTGATCAGGTACTCGCCCGATCGAACGCGGCGGATGATGGCGATCAGGTCGGTCGGGTCGATGTCCTTGAGGACATAGGCGGCCGCCCCGGCCTTGATCGCTTCGAAGAGCTGGTCCTCGTCGTCGTTGGGCGCCAACACGATGACGGCGGTGTGCGGCAGCTCGCGCTTGATGCGCTGCGTCGTCTCGATGCCGTTGGGTGCCGGCAGGGTCAGGTCCATCAGCACCACGTCAGGTGTCAGCTCGGAGATGGCCGTGATCGCTTCGCGACCCGTGCCGGCCTCGCCGACCACGTCCATGTCACCCTCGAGCTCGAGGATGTTGCGAACGCCGCGGCGGAAGAGCGTGTGGCCGTCGACGATGACGATCCGGGTCTTCACGCCCTCGTTGCGACGTTCACCCCCCTGGCGCCGTTCGGTGGCCTGTTCCACGGGCTTCTTCTCCTTGGTGGCGATGGTAGCCATTTAGCGAACCTCCGGAATGCTGAGCAGGATGCGGGTCCCCTCCCCCTGGCGGGACTCGATATGGAGCGAGGAGCCCATCAGCTCTGCGCGCTCGCGCATGAACTGCAGGCCGAAGTTGCGGTTGGCCGATGCGAGACGCATGACGTCGAAGCCGCGGCCGTTGTCAGAGATGACGAGGTGGTTGTCCTCGAGCCCGATGCGGACCGACGTGGCGGCCGCATGCTTGCGGACGTTCTGGAGGGCCTCCTGCACCACGCGCAGGAACCCTGCCTTGGCCTCGACCGGCACGCTGGCGTCGATGCCGTTGACGGTCACATCGACAGCGATGCCGTGTTTGGCGGTGAACTCGGTTCCCGCGTCGGTGAGCGCCTTCGCCAGCCCCAGGTCGATCGGCAGGGGGCGAAGCGCGGCGATGAATGAGCGGACATCCTCCAGCCCGTCGCGCAGCATGCTGCGCAGGAAGGCGAGCTCGGCGTGCGCGGTCGGCAGCGAGTCGTCGAGCACTCGGTCGAGGTACTCGACCTGGAAGATGGCGTTGGTGAGCACCTGGGCGGGTCCGTCGTGGACCTCCTCGGCCAGGCGCTGCCGCTCACCCTCCTGGGCCTGGATGATCTTGAGCGAGATGGACGCCGGCGAGAGGTCGGCGTCGGTCAGGGTCGGCTCCTCGGCGTCATGGTCGTCGCTGCCCAGATAGGTCGACACCAGCTCCAGCTGTCGGGCGGCGACGTCGAGGCGCTTCATGCGGGCCTGGATTCCGGCCAGCTCGCGGGCGACGGCTTCCTGCTCGACGCGAAGCGACTCCGGCGCGGCGCCACGCGCAGCGCTGACCCGCTGGTCGACGCGGGCGCGCAGCTGGACCCAGTCATCAAGGCGGCTGCGGTACTGCTCGCGATAGCGTTCCGCGACCTGCCGCACGCGCGCGGCGTCCCGTCGAACACTCTCGGTGGCCTGGCCCTGGAGCTGGTCGAAGGGCTCGGCAACGGCAGCGGAGGCGGTCTTCGGCAAGTGGCTGAACCTCTGGGTGGTACGGGGTCCGGCGCAGGACCTGACCCGATGGCCATCCTCACCGCCCGAGGTGCTTCGGGTCAACAGTACTTCGAGCGCCAGAAGTACTAGTCCCCGGGGGCCGGCTGCACCGGCACGACCTGATACACCCGAACGCCGGGTGCCGAGTAAGCCGGTTCGGCGGGCAGGAAGTCCGGGTGGCCGTCCTGTGCATCGGTGCCGGCAGCGCCGTCCCACAGCCCCAGCGGGTCGCGGGTCTGGCCAGGACCCAGGGTCACCACCACCCACTCGACGTCGTAGGCATCGACAACCTGGCCGATGACGGGGAAGGGGTCGAACGGCGGGGCGACGCCAGGATTGCCGGTGAGCGCATGGAGGGCGGAAGGGTCGTACGCCATCACGACGTCGTCGCTCGATGCCCGCTCGTTCAGGAAGCCAGCGGCCAGGGCCAGCCTGGCGTGGGCGTCCGACCACTGACCCAGGATTACGGTCGAGCCGACCAGCGACAGCGCCGCCGCGCCCGCAAGCCCGGCGACGGCCAGGAACCGATGCGTGGCGGCGCGCCGAAGGAAGGGCCACGCGCGCCCGGCCGCGGATGCGGCGGGCGCCAGGCTTGCGGCCGCCAGCCCGGCAGCCCAGGGCAGCCAGGCGAGCGCGGAGTGGTAGTAGGCGCCCCTGGGGGCGTGGAAGGTGAAGACGGCGCCCATCACCACGAACATGACCGCGAAGTAGGCGAGGAATGGCACCAGCTCGGTCCGCCGCCGCTCGGCCCACAGCCCGTACGCAAAGGGGAGGACAAAGAGCCCGCCGAGCAGCACTGCTGTGCGGCCGGTCAGCTCGCCCCAGGCGCCAAGCTTCGAGCCGAGGATGGGGAGCAGGCCCTGGGCCAGGAAGGCACCCAGGGTCGGCTCGCTGGAGATGGAGAACTGCTGGTTGTAGGTGGTGATCCACAGGGTGTGGCCCCCGGCCGACGGAAAGGCCGATCCGAAGACCGCCACGTCGCGCGCCAGCCATGGCGCCAGGACCGCCACGAAGCCGACCGCGCTGGCGACGCCCCAGGCCAGCCGGTTCGCCCACGACGGCCAGTCACCCCGGACCCACCAGGCTGCCGCCGGCGCGACGGCGAGGAGCAGCCCGTCGACGCGGGCAAGCGTGGCGAACCCGACCGCAACCCCTGCCGCCACCAGCCAGATCCCGGCCCGCGAGGCGGTTGGTCCCTGGACGGCCCGGATCGAGCACCAGACGGCGGCCGCTCCACACGCCCCGAAGACGGCGAAGTTGTCGATCAGCGGGGCCAACACCAGCATCGGGCCGGCGGTGAGCATGAGCAGCGCGGCGACCCAGGCGCTGAATCGCGAGCGCCACAGGTCCAACGTGACGAGGTAGGTGAACGGCACCAGCGCGGCGCCCAGCAGGATCATCGGCACCTGGCCGGCGTGCAGGGGCCCGAGCCAGTCCCCGAGGAGCGTGATCGACCCCGCCGCCAGCATCGAGGTGAGCGGCATCCAATGGCCGTTGCTCGGAACCGGCAGCGTGGGGTCGAGCGGCAGCCTGCCACCGACCTCGAGGAAGCTCCACAGCACCGGCACGCTGAAGCCGTGGCCGTTCGCCAGCTGCTCGGCGACGAGCCCGTAGTAGGCAGGATCGGTGTAGGGCGGGAAGTCGACCAGCAGTGCCGCGGCCGCGCGCGCGACCAGCGCCACGACCAGCAGGATCACCACGTCACGTCGCATCAGCGGCGCACCCACACGGCGGCGGTGGCATCGGCAAAGGCGCGCTCCCAGGCGGGCGAGGCATCGAACCATTCGGCGAGCGGCGTGTCGGGCGGGAAGACCGCGTAGTCGATCCCGTATCGGTCGAAGGTGACCTGTGGATCTCCATGCAGGCCGATGATCCCCACGTACATCTGGAGCAGCTCGTCGCCGTATACGTCCGCGCGCCCGTCCATGAAGATCGGCTGCTGCGGGCGATGCTGGCCGATGTAGCCGCCCCATTCGTATCGGTTGAAGATGCGGCTGCCCGGCTCGTTGGCGTCCAGCCAGCGCACGGCGCCGGCCGGCAGCACGCGGGCGATCTCCGATTCCTGCGCCGGCGGGCTGGTTCGCAGCATCGCAACCCCGACCCCGATCACCAGCACGACGGCAGCGAGCACGACATTGAGCGCGCCCCGACCGCCGGTGGCGGGGACCGAAAGGCGGGCCAGCGTGGCGGCCGCACGCCGGCCGAGCGAGCTGGCCGAGATGACCGGCGCCAGGACGACCGCCACGATTGCCCCGCCGATCGGACCGACGATCAGCAGGAAGCGGATCGCCTGCCAGGCCATGACCGTCAGACCGACGAGGATCAGCGCATCGGCCGTGCGCAGCCGATGCCTGCCCAGCGTCAGCGCAGGCACGACGCCGACGACCACGAACCCGAGCAGCAGCCAGCCGAAGATGCTGCCGAGGTCGGCGGGGAACCACTCCATCACGTATCGGCTCAGCGAGGTGATGCCCACCGTCGCGAACGGGTATTCGTAGAGGCCGATGCCGTTCGGGTTGAGGACCAGGGCCCCGGCGCTCAGCACCAGGGCGAGCGCCAGGTCGCGCAGGTGTGGCCAGCTCATGGGCCCTTGGCCGCCCGGCTCGCGCCGCAGGAGGCGGTCGACAGACTCGCCGACCAGCACCGCCCCGCCGAGCAGGAATAGCAGCACCCAACCCGCGTGCAGGTTCGCCCACAGCGCGGCGATGACCGGCAGCGCGACGAGCCAGCGGCGACGTGGGTCCACCTGGTAGCGCCACAGGACCCAGACCACGGCGGTGGCCATGAGCAGGTCGAGCACCTGGACGCGGACCCCCATCACCGGCCCCGCCAGGACCAGGCCCACCGACAGCCAGACAATGCGGCTCGCCCAGCCGATCGCCGGCCATCGCAGCTCCATGGCGCGCCACTGGATCCAGAAGGCCAGGACGGTGAACCCGCCGAACAGGAGGGAGAGCAGCGTCTGGCCCCACGGCCCCAGTGAGTTGCCGGCGGCGAGCAGGACGTTGGCCAGCCAGTCCTGGCTGGTCCAGGCGCGGCCGTCGCCGACCAGGCTCCAGCTGTCGACGTTGGGGACTCGGCCACTGCGCAGCACCTCCTCGCCGGCGCGGATGTGCCACCACACGTCCCCGTCGATCAGCGGCCAGGTCGCGCGAGGCAGGACGGCCGCCGCGAAGAAGGCGAGGACGGCCGCGCTTGCAGCCGCAAAGCCGGCGCGTCGGGCGCGCTGGGGGGCGATCATGGCGGCGAGTCTACGGCCGGTGGGGTGCGTGCCGTCACCACCCCGAAGTACTGGCGAGCACGGGCGTGGCGGCCCCGTTTGTCCACGCGGGCGTCGTCACGCCTCAAGTGTCCCTGTGCTGCACAGCCGCACAACCAGTCGTGACATCACCACGTCAGTCGGCCGACGGAGCAGGGGCTTCGTGCCACGGGCGCGTGCTACCGTCGCCTGCTATGAGGCGATCGATGAGATGGGCCGGCGCATATGCCCTGCTGGCGTCGATCACCGCCATCGTCTTCGCGGCGGCGATCCTGCTCGGTCCGTACCGGGCGGTGGAGCGGTCCGATTACATGACCTACCACGTGGCCGCCCGCATCGTGCTGAACGGCGATGGGGCGTGCCTCTACGTCGCGAGATGCCAGGCGGAGGCGCAGCGCGAGCTGATCGGGGAGGAGCCCTCGTTCTCCGGCGGGGCGCTGCCCTTCACCTCACCGCCCTGGTTCGCCGCGGCGGTCGCCCCGTTGGGAGCGCTGCCGCTGCCCGCGGGATTCGCGATCTTCACCCTCATCGGGCTCGCGACCCTGGCCTGGGGTGCCTGGCGCACAGCCACGCATGCCGGCTGGGCCGGGGCGGCGCCTCGCGTCCTGGCCGTGATCCTCGTCCTGACCGCCTGGCCGACCGTGATGGCCGCCATCCGGGGTCAGTCGACGCTGCTCGTCGCCGGGCTGCTGGGACTCTCCGTCGGCCTGGCAACGTACCGGTCCGGGGCGGCCCTGGGGCTGAGCGTTCTCAAGCCGACACTCGGTCCGCTGTGGGTCGCCTGGCAGCTGCTGGGCGCGCACGTGCGTGCGGTTGGGACCGCGCTCGTGGTGTTTGCCGCGTTCGTCGCCCTCACCGCCGTGGTCGTCTCGCCCCAGGCTCTGATCGCCTACCCCGGCCAGCTTGCCGCCGTGGCGGGACAGGACGAGCTGGGCGTTCACCCGGCAGAGATGATCAACTGGCGAGGCGCCGCCGAGCGGTTGGGGACCGGAACCGTGCTCGTTGTCGGCGGGTCCGCGGCCACGTTGGCGGTGGTGGCCGTGGTCTGGCTGCGCACGTCGTCGCGGCACCTGGGCGCCGCCGCAGCCTTCCTGGCCACGCCCCTCGTCGTGCCGCACGCCAACCAGCATGAGTTCGTGCTCGCGGCGCTCGGCATCCTGCTGGCGGTTGCCGCGGTCCCCGAGCTGCGGCGCCGGCTGGCGACCCTGGCCCTGGTGCTCCACCCGGTGCTCTGGGCCGGCGTGGTGATGGAGGCCGAAACCGCCGCGTGGATGCTCTTCGCCGTTCAGCTGGCCTGGCTCGGCATCGTGGCCTGGCTGGCCACCCGGCGCGAGGACGCAACGGATTCGAACGGATGAGCTAGCCCGGTCCTACTTCACAGCCGTCCTCGCGAGATGCATGATGCCGGTTCGAGGCGCGTGCGCAGGTTGCGCATGCGCCGTTGGAGGGATCGGCATCGCCCATGCGCCCAACTCGCCGTCGTCGCGCCACCGCCGCCATCGCCGCGGCTGTTCTGCTCGCCTCGCTGGCGAGCGGCGCTGCAACGGCTCGCCCCCAGCCCGCTGGCGTCACCGGCTCATGGATCGTCAGGCTTGTCTCCGGGGCTGACTCCCGGTCGGCCGCTCCAGGCCTGGCGCGAGGAGTGGGTGGACAGGTCGGGCACACCTATCAGCTGGCGCTGAACGGCTTCCAGTTCAAGGGCTCCGAGGCGGCCGCCGACGCGCTGCGCCACAACCCGAAGGTCGCGGCCGTCACGCCCGACTACCCGGTGTTCCTGACCGAGACCCTGCCCTATGGCGTGAAGCGGATCGATGGCTATCGGACGGGTACTCCGGGCGGCGCCTACCAGAACGGCTACCGCGGGGCGACGGCCCGGATCGCGATCGTTGACACTGGGATCGACCTCGACCACCCCGACCTCGCTGCATCAATCGACCTCGCCAGCGGCAAGAACTGCGTCAACACCAGCCTGCCGCCCAACGATGGGCACGGCCACGGCACGCACGTCTCCGGCTCGGCGGCCGCGCCGCTCAACGGGGTCGGCGTGGTCGGTGTCGCCGCGGAGGCGACGCTGGTGCCGGTCAAGATCTTCGACGACGCCGGCAACTCATCCGAGGCGCTCGTGCTGTGCGGCCTCGAGCACGTCATCGGCTTCAATACCGATGCCGATCCTGCCAACGACGTCGACGTCGTATCGATGAGCTTCGGCGAAGCGCGCGCCTGGGGCGACTGTCTGACCGACCCGCTGCACGAGGCGATCTGTCGGGCATCTGCCACCGGCATGGTCCTGGTCGGCGGCGCCGGGAACTCGGCGGTCGACGCCGGCACCTTCGTCCCCGCGGCCTTCCCCGAGGTGATCAGCGTATCGGCCCTGGCGGACTTCGACGGCAACCCCGGCGGGCTCGCCGGCTGCGGTCTGGTGCCGGACCTCGGCTGGTTCGAATGCGACGACACGCTCGCCTTCTTCAGCAACTTCGGTGCCTCGGTCGACGTGATGGCGCCCGGCGTGGCGGTCCACTCGACCTGGAAGGACGGCGGCTACAGCACCATCAGCGGGACCTCCATGGCGACGCCCCACGTTTCCGGGGTGGCGGCCCTGATGAAGGCCGTGAATCCTGCTCTCACCACCGCCGATGTCCGGGCCATGCTCCAGCAGTCCGGCGAGTGCCCGAACGGGGCATTTGCCGATGCCGATGGCACGCCCGGCTGCGCGGGGCAGGGCCTCTGGACGGATGACCCCGACGGCTTGGCCGAGCCACTGGTCAACGCCCTCAACGCGGCCCGGGCCGCCGATGGTTGGGTTCCGCCGCCGCCCCCGGCGCCG
>JBBDNI010000012.1:0-33293 GCA_040877645.1 Chloroflexota bacterium | reverse complement strand
ACCCTGAACCTAGTGATTAAGAGTCACTTGCTCTGCCGTTGAGCTAGCCGCCCGCCCGCGAATCATGGCGGAGGGTGACGGAGGGGTCAACCCGCGTCACACCGCGGGACGGCCGGGCCCTCCGTTCGGCTCCGGCGCCTCGAGGTAATGGTCATCGATGTAGGCGCGCACCTGGTCCATATCAGCCGAGTCGAGGTACAGGAGCCAGCCCCAGGAGGTGACCGCGATGGGGTGGTTGAAGTCCGCGCCGGCCCACGGCGCAAGGATCACCTTGAAGCGCTCGGTGCTGACCTGGGCCTGCACGTAGGAGGTCAGGGCGGTGAGGCCATCGGCGTCGAGCCCGCCGGGCTGGTACCAGATCACGATCCCACCGTGCTCCATGTTGTGGAGCAGTCGCTCCTGCGGCTGCGCGGTGGAGTAGACGCCCCACGGGCCGGGAGCAGTCGCCGAGTTCCAGTGCTGGCCCGATGTCGCCGGGACCGATGAGTACGGACCGCCAGCGGTTCCCTCCGCGATGTGGGCCCCCCCGTTGTCAATCTGGGGCGTCCCGACCCGGTCGCTTTGTCCTCCGCCACCGAACAGGAGCACGAGCAGAAGGATCACGGCTCCGAGGACGAGGATCGCGCCGATCAGCAGGACCCGCCAGTCGAGGCTGCGGCCACCGCCCGTGCCGAGGCGTCGACCCAGTGCCTCCTCCGAGGCGCGTGATCGCCGTTGAATGCCGCTAGTCCGTCGCTTTGCCATTGACGCGACAGGATAGTCGAGGAAGCAGCCAGGCGGGTGGGGGCGGTCCTGCGGCGCGCCCTTGTTAGAATCGGCGCGCCATGCCAGACCCAGAGGATGCTCCATCCCGCCTGAGCGCGTTCGCGCTCGCCAAGCGGTTGATCTCAGGGATGGTCGCGCTGGCCAAGCTCGAGATCCAGCACGGCAGGCAGGAGATCGGCGCCATTGTGGGCGAGGCCGTCTGGGGGATCGTGATGATCGCCATCGCCGTCGCGCTGGTCTTCGCTGCGCTGATGTCCCTGACGGTCTTCCTGATCCTGGGCATCGCCGCACTACTCGGGTGGCCCGGCTGGGTCGTTGCCCTGATCGTTACGTTCGCGCTGCTGGGGACGGCCGCCTTCCTGGTCTGGCGCGGGATCCGCCGGATCCGGATAAGGGCGCCGGAGGAGACCATCGCATCGGTCCGTGAGGAGGTCGCGTGGGCGAAACGATTGATCAGACGCGGGTAGAGATCGCCGCCCAGCGCGCGGAGCTGGAGGCAACGGCCACCGGCCTGCGCGAGTCGCTCGACCTGCCCCGCCGCCTGCGCGAGAACCCGGCGCAGGTGATCGGCATCGGTGCGGTCGCGGCCTTCCTCATCGCCGGCGGTCCTCGTCGCATCGCTCGGGTGCTCCGACGCCGGATGGCCCCGCACCAGGCGGAGAAGGCCTACGACGCGCTCCCCAGCTCGATGCGCGCCTGGGTCGATACCCTGGCCGGTGAGGCAGGCCCGTCGGCAGCCTCCGTCCGAGAGGGTCTCGTCGAGGAGCTGCGACGCTGGCGGCGCGATCCGGTCAAGGACCGCAAGGCGCGTCGCGAGCTGGCGCGCCAGATGGTCCAGGGACCGCCAGGCCCGACCCGCACCGCCTGGACCGCCGCCGAGACGGCGCTCACCCTGGTTGCGGCTGCGCTGGCGCGCAAGGCGATCGAGCGGTTCCTGACCGCTGAGCGACCCAAGGGTGCAGCCGCTGCCACGCCTGCGCCCCGGTCACGGCCCGACGCCGCGGGGCCCAGCCCTACCGAGGGCTATGCCGGCTGGTCGGGGCGAAACGAATCAGG
Organism: Chloroflexota bacterium; assembly: GCA_040877645.1. GTDB lineage: Bacteria > Chloroflexota > Limnocylindria > QHBO01 > QHBO01 > CF-167. Next base: position 31,472 of record JBBDNI010000012.1, on the reverse strand, counting down.
CTCGAGCTGACCTAGCTGCAGCTGAACTCGCCCGTCAGCGGCTCGTCCTTCCAGGTGCCCGCGAAGGTGCCGGACTTCAGGCCGGCAGCCACCGTCATCTCCGGGTCGATAGCGTCAACGAACGAGCCGATCGCCGGGTCAACGACCCGAATCCGAACCGCCTCCGGGCCGTACGTCCCGCCGCCGGGTGTCAGGCCGGGGCCGCTGATTCCACCGGCCGCCGGGCCGAGCGTAATGTAGACGTCCAGCGTGCCGCCCTCGCGATGCTCCAGGTAGAGCGAACTCTCCTTCAGCCCGATGTCGCAACGGCCAGGACCCTCAATCGTGCCGCGGGCGGACGTCATTGACAGGTCGACTGTCAGCTCCTGCGCCGGGACGGCGGTGGGCACCGGAGACGCCGTCGGCGAGGCGGTCGCCGTCGGCTCCTCGCTCGGGGACGCGGAGGCGCTGGCGGCAAGGCTGGCGGCAACGCTCTCCTCGGGGGTGGGCGACGATTCCGAACTGCAGCCGATGACGAGCACGGCCATGGCCGCGAGAGTGATCAGGGTCCTGTGATTCATGACCCCACCATAGCGCCCGCCCGCCGCAACCGGGCGGGGGCGCGCTCGCCAGCGTCCCGCGGTAGACTCCCGGGCAGGCATCCGCCGACCACGACGACCGGGGCGAGTGGCGGAACGGCAGACGCGCCGGCTTTAGGAGCCGGTGTCGCAAGACGTGCGAGTTCGAATCTCGCCTCGCCCACCACGCCACAACAGGAGCAGCCGTGGTCACCGTCTCGTCTCGTCCCGAGCCCGGCTCGAAGATGGTCCTCGAGATCGAGGTCTCGCCGGCCGAAGTCGATCGCCATTTCGCGACCGCCTACCGGCACGTCGCCGAGCGGACCAAGGTCCCCGGCTTCCGCCCCGGGAAGGCGCCGCGCCACGTGATCGATCGGTTCGTGGGGCGCGGGACGATCCTGGCCGAGGCGATCGACCACCTGGTCAACGAGAGCTACGACGCGGCGCTGGACCAGGCGTCGATCATCCCGCTCGACCAGCCCGAGGTCGACCTCGATTCCGAGGCCGTGGCCGAGGGTGCCGCGGTCCGCTTCACCGCCACCGTGGCCGTCAGGCCAGAGGTGTCACTCGGCTCGTATACCGGCTATCCCTTCGGGCTCGAGCCGGTCGATGTGACCGATGAGCAGGTCGAGGCCGTGATCACCGACCTGCGTCAGCAGCAGGCCACCCTGCGGCCGGTGGACGAGCGCGGCGCTGCCGAGGGGGACGTCGCCGCGGTCAAGTTCATCGGCACCATCGACGGCGACCCGTTCGAGGGCGGGTCTGCGGACCGCCTGCCGCTGATCATCGGCGAGGACCGCATGATCCCCGGCTGGGAGGCGCAGCTGGTCGGCATGACGATCGGGCAGACCAAGGGCTTCGACATTACCTTCCCCGATGACTACCGGGTCGAGGCGCTGCGCGGCAAGCGGGCACACTTCGAGGTGACGCTGCTCGACCTGCGGGAGCGGATCCTGCCCGAGCTTGACGACGCGTTTGCCGCTAGCGTCGGGGAGCTGACGACCGTCGATGCGCTGCGCACGGAGATCCGCGACGCGCTCGCCCGGCGTGGCGCGGACGAGGCACGCCACCACTTCGCCGATCGGATCATCGACTTCGCCACCGCCAACGCCACCATCGAGCTGCCCGAGGTGATGATCGCCAACGAAATCGACATCATGCGAGACGAGCTGCGCAACCGGCTGGCGCAGCAGCAGATCGGGATGGACCAGTACCTCGACCTCGCCCGACAGTCCCCCGAGGAGCTCGCAACCGAGCTGCGCGAGCCCGCCAGTCGCCGCGTGAAGTCACTCCTGGTGCTCAGCGCGATCGCCGAGAACGAGGGGATCGACGCCACCGCGGAGCAGATCGAGGCCGAGATCGCCGACCAGCTGGCCCGCTACCCCGACGAGCCTCGCCTGCGCGAGTACCTCACCTCCCGCCGCGGTCGCTCGTACCTGCGCATGACCCTCCGCAACCGTACACTGGTCGACACGCTCATCGACCGCGCCCTGCCGAGCGAGGCGCCTCCCACCCAAGAGCCCACCACGGAGTAGACGCATGCTGGTCCCGATGGTCATCGAGTCGAGCGCTCGCGGCGAGCGGGCCTTCGACATCTACTCGCGGCTCCTCAAGGAGCGGATCATCTTCCTGGGCGAGCCGATCGAGGACCATATCGCCAACCTGGTCATCGCGCAGCTCCTCTTCCTGGAGAGCGAGGACCCGACCAAGGACATCAGCCTCTACATCAACTCGCCGGGCGGGGTGGTGACGAGCGGGTTGGCGATCTACGACACGATGCAGTACCTCAAGGCCCCCGTCAGCACCATCTGCATCGGCCAGGCAGCCAGCATGGCGTCGGTCCTGCTCGCGGCCGGGGCCAAAGGCAAGCGCTTCGCCCTCCCGAACAGCCGGATCATGATCCACCAGGGCTCGGCCGGCTTCCGCGGCAACACGCCCGATGTCGAGATCCAGATGCGCGAGGTGATGCACCTCACCGAGCGTCTCACTGGAATCCTTTCCGCGCATACGGGGCAGCCGTCGGACAAGGTGAAGGCGGATTCGGACCGCGACTTCTACATGGGCGCCGACGAGGCAAAGGCGTATGGCCTCATCGACGAGGTCTTCGTCGGCTCCACCGAGTCGCTGATCAGCATGACCCAGGCCTCGGGCGGGACGGTGCCGACCGCCAAGGAGGCCGCCGCCGCCGATTCCAAGGGCGAGGCCAAGCCCAAGAAGTAGCAGGGTCGCGCGCCTACCGGCGGGTTCATGCGCTCAACGCATGCAATCGCGCCAGATGACACCTTCTGGTTGAGCTTGATTCATCGGACGCATACACGCCCGCCGGAAGACGCTGATCCGCGCGATTCCATTCGCCGCATGCATCGGTCGACGTGAGCCGGCCCCTAGAGCGCCGCTGATCTACCGGTCGAGAGTCGGTACCAGCCGCTTGGGGGCGCGGGTGCGCCAGGCATCGGAGAGGACCTTCTCGAGTAGGTCTGGGTCAATCGCCCCAACGCGCACCAGGACCGCGGGGTAGCCGTTGTAGTGCGGCTCCGTGAAGAAGATGTCCGGATCCAGGCCCAGCAGCGCCTGTTTCTCGAGCTCGTTGGCGACCCGGACGGCGATGACGTCTGGATTCAGCACGCGCGCGCGCTTGGGCTCGACCCGTTCCCTCCAGACCCAGGCGAACGCCTTGCCACATACCGAGAAGCTGAAGCCGGGCTCCTCGATCGCCTCGGGTAGCGCCGTGGCCAGGCGGCGCACGTCGTCATGTGTTGCCACTGGCCCGATGGTAGCGTTCCGCCCGCGGAGACGGATGTCGTGCCAGATTCACACCGAGTGAGCACGTGGGCGCAAGAGTCGGGCAGCGTGTGACAGATGCCCACGCCGTGTGAATGTGGCTGCAAATTCGGTCCCCTGCATACCGAAATTCACGGCCCGTGTGCATTTGGCTGAATGGACGCAGGAAGACGCGCTTCGGCGCTCACCTTGTGTGAATTTGGCATGGACTCACGGCATCGAGGACGCACTCGACGCGCGTTCGTGGTCCAGCAGCCAGCGCTTCACCCAGGTGTCGGCTCCCCAGCCGTCGATCGAGCCGTCGGCGTGGATGACCCGATGGCACGGCACCACCGGCGAGACGCGGCAGCGCGACATCGAGCCGCCCGCTGCCCGCCCAGCACGCGGGTAGCCGGCCATCGCGGCCAGCTCGCCGTATGAGGCGGTCGCACCGAACGGAATCCCTCGCGCGGCGTCCCACACCGCGGCGTCGAATCGGCCGACTCCCTCCAGGTCGAGCGCCAGCGAGAAGGTGCGGAGCTGCCCGGCGAAATAGGCCGCCAGCTCGGCCATCGCGGACCCAGCGGCGACCGGGTCGGATGCAGCCGGCCCGGGCAGATCCGCATCCGGGGCCTCGCCGCGCGAGATGGCGACCAGCCCGCGCGGGGAGACGCTGACCCACAGCCGCCCGATCGGCGACTCCATCGGCGCATGGGAGATGGGGGAGCGGGTCATGGGGGGATGCTACCCGCGGACCATCGGTCTATAGCCGGACGGGCCGGATGTGCGTGATATCCTCGGTGCAATGACGAGCAAGACCAAGGTCCCGTATCGCTGCTCCTTCTGTGGCAAGAGCCAGGAGCAGGTCCGAAAGCTGATCGCGGGCCAGGGTGTCTACATCTGCGACGAATGCATCAACCTCTGCCAGGAGATCATCGAGGAGGAGATGCTCGAGGCGCCTCGCGCCAAGAGCACCCCCGCCGCACTCCCGTCGCCGCGGCGGATCAAGGAGAAGCTCGACAGCTACGTCATCAGCCAGGACCAGGCCAAGAAGGTCCTGTCGGTGGCGGTCTACAACCACTACAAGCGCGTGAACGCCGGCTCAGCCGTCGACGACGTCGAGCTGGGCAAGAGCAACGTCCTGCTGGTCGGGCCCACCGGCAGCGGCAAGACGCTGCTGGCGCAGACCCTGGCCAAGGTCCTGGACGTGCCGTTCTGCATTGCCGATGCCACCAGCCTGACCGAGGCCGGGTACGTGGGCGAAGACGTCGAGAACATCCTGCTGCGCCTGATCCAGGCCGCGGACTTCGACGTGCAGCGCGCCCAGCGCGGGATCATCTACATCGACGAGATCGACAAGATCGCACGCAAGACCGATAACCCCTCGATCACCCGCGACGTGTCCGGCGAGGGCGTTCAGCAGGCGCTCCTCAAGATCCTGGAGGGGACGATCGCCAACGTGCCGCCCCAGGGCGGCCGCAAGCATCCGCACCAGGACTTCATCCAGATCGACACCACCAACGTCCTCTTCATCTGTGGCGGCGCCTTCGAGGGGCTCGAGAAGATCGTGGAGGAGCGGGTCGGCAAGCGGGGGATCGGCTTCGGCTCCCAGGCCCAGCGCTCTCGCGAGGAGCGGCGCCGGCTGATGGACCAGCTGATGCCCGAGGACCTGCTCAAGTACGGGCTGATCCCCGAGTTCGTCGGGCGCCTGCCGGTCGTGGTCGGGCTTGCGGCGCTGGTCAAGGAGGACCTGATCAAGGTCCTGACCGAGCCGAAGAACGCCGTCACACGGCAGTTCGCCAAGTTCCTCTCGCTCGACCGCGTCGAGCTGGTCTTCACCCCCGAGGCGCTGGAGGCGACGGCTCGCCTCGCGCTTGACCGCAAGACCGGCGCCCGCGCGCTGCGCACGATTGTCGAGGAGGCCCTGCTCGAGGTGATGTACGACATCCCCGAGCGCACCGACGTGAAGAAGGTCGTCATCACCGGCGAGACGATCGAGCGCGGTCAGCCGCCGATGCTGGTGACCGAGACGGATGACACCGAGCCTCGCCGGCGGACACCCCCCAAGGACCGAGTTGTCGAGCGCGTGGAGGAATCGGCGTAGCGGGTTCCACCCGCTCCCGGTACCAGTGGGCACGGCCCGCCAGTACTTCCGGGTGCTGCGTCCGCGCACCGTTCTGAGGGTAGGATGCCCATCGAGCCGGTCCAGCGCCGGGGCACAGCAGACTGAGGAGCCGTCGACCCGATGAACTCGACCCCAGATCGGTACCGCGACGACGCGCCGACCGACTACCTGCGCAGCCTGGTGGAGGCGATGCGGCGGGTGGTCGAGTCGTCGCGCGATCGTGCGCTGGCCGAGATGCGCGAGGCCGTCGAGACGGAGGCCGGGCAGCTCGACCAGGCCCGCACCGAGCACGAGACGTCGCTGCGCGAGCGAGCCGAGGCTGACATCAGCGCCGTCGGCACCTGGGAGCGGGCGGAGATCGATCGTATCAAGGCCGAGGCGATGCGCAAGGTGCAGGCGCGTAGCCGGCAGCTCGACCAGGAGCTTGCCCAGCTGGCCGCCGCCACGAATGCCGAGCACGCAGCCCTGGCCGCGCGAGCGGATGCCTATGAGCGCGAGGTCGCGGCCTTCATGGAGGGACTCGAAGGGATCGACGACCCGGCCACGTTTGCCTCCGCCGCGCGACGGATGCCGTCGCCATCGCCGGGCGCCAGGGTTCAGGCACCGAGGCTGGACAGCGTCGAGCCAGAGACCGAGCCGATGACGGAACCGATGACGGATTCCGTACCTGCGCCTGTCGCCGAGCCTGTCGCCGAGCCTGTCACCGAGCCCGAACCCGAGCCCGAGCCGGAGCCGGCAACCGAGCCGGTGGCCGCCGAATCCGTTCCCGAGCCCGAACCCGAGCCCGAGGCGCCGACTGAGGCGCCGCGCACTACGCCGGCAGCGACGCCGACCCCATTGCCCGTCGCGCTGGCGCCGTCGACGCTCACCGCGCCGCAGCCGCCGATGGCCGAGCCCGAGGTGCCAGCGGCGCCGGTCGCCAGCGCCCCGACCACCCCGACCGCGGTGGACCGCAACGGCGACACGGCCTCGACCGATGCCGAGCAGGCGACCGCCATCCAGGTCAGGGGCCTCAGCAGCTTCGGTGCCATCACGTCGTTCAAGCAGTCGCTCGAGCGGGTCGATGGGATCCACAGCGTGACGCTGGGCCTTGGCCCCAGCGGCGAGTTCGTCTACACCGCGACCCACGCCCCGGCGATCGACCTCGATGCGGCGATCCGGTCGATCGAGGGCACTGCCGAGATCGCGCGCGACGGCGAGACGTTGCGCGTCAAGGTGGGCCGCCGAGCCGGCTGACGCAGGGCAGGGCGGGTGCTAGACTCCCGCCCACGGCGCTGACCGTGAGGAGTACCCCTCGACGACCGGCAGAGATGGCGGGTCACAGGCTGCAAGCCCGCCACGGAACGAGAGGGAGAAGGTCGCACGCGAGCCGCACGGGTCCGCCCGATAACGCGGAACGAGGGCGCCACCGGGCCTGACCGATGTCGCTGAACGAAGGTGGTACCACGACCCGTTCGTCCTTCGACGAGCGGGTCTTGTGTTGGGGAGCGGAGGAGGCTGACCGATGGAGGAGCGACGCGAGATGGCGCCTCGCTACGCCGCGGCTGCCATCGAGCCCCTCATCTACGACCGCTGGCTGGCGAGCGGCGCCTTCACGCCGTCCGTCGAGCCGCCGACCGGGGCCGAGCCGTTCGTGATCGCCATGCCGCCGCCGAACGTGACCGGCTCACTGCACGTGGGGCACGCCCTGTTCGTGACCCTGGAGGACATCCTCACCCGCTACCACCGGATGCGCGGCGACGACACGCTGTGGCTGCCGGGCGTCGACCACGCCAGCATCGCCGCCCAGTTCGTGCTGGACAAGATCCTCGCCGAGGAGGGCGAGAACCGGGCCTCGCTGGGGCGCGACAGGTACCTGGAGCGGATGTGGCGCTTCATGGACGAAACCCGCGACGTGATCGGCCTCCAGATGCGACGCCTGGGGGCCTCAGCCGACTGGACGCGCAACCGCTTCACCATGGACCCGATGAGCGCCCGCGCGGTGCGGACCGCCTTCAAGCGGCTGCACGACGCCGGCCTCGTCTACCGCGGTGAGGCGCTCGTCAACTGGTGCCCTCGCTGCCGGACCACCATCAGCGACCTGGAGAAGGTCCCGGTCGAGGAGACCGGCACGCTGTGGACGATCCGCTACCACCTGGCGCGCCCGGACGGCACGCCGGATCCGGAACAATCCATCTCGGTCGCCACGACGCGGCCGGAGACGATCCTCGGCGACGTGGCGGTAGCGGTCCACCCTGACGACGATCGCTACCGCGGCCTGGTCGGGCGCGAGGCGATCCTGCCATTCCTGGGACGGCGGCTGCCGATCATCGCCGACGCCGTGGTCGATCCGAAGTTCGGGACGGGGGCGGTCAAGATCACCCCGGCCCACGACCCCGACGACTATGAGACCGGCCGCCGCCACGGTCTGGCGGCGATCAGCGTCCTGGACGAGGAGGCGCGCATCAACGCCGAAGGCGGCGCGTTCGCCGGCCTGGATCGGTACGAGGCGCGGGCGCGCATCGTCGACGAGTTGCGCGCGATGGGCGACCTGGAAGACGAGCGCCCGCACCAGATGGTGGTCGGCCACTGTGACCGATGTGGGACGGTGATCGAGCCACGCCTGTCGGTGGGGTGGTTCGTGCGAACGCAGCCGCTCGCCGAGCGGGCGCTGGCATCGGTCCGCGAGGGTCGCACCCGGATCGTGCCGGACCACTTCACCAAGGTCTACACCCACTGGATGGAGAACATCCGGGACTGGGCGATCGGGCGGCAGCTGTGGTGGGGCCACCGCATCCCGGCCTGGTACTGCCCCGACGGCCACATCACCGTGAGTGACATCGAGGCCGGGCCCGATGCCTGCGCGACCTGTGGCCGTCCGGCGGGAGAGCTCACGCAGGAGACCGACATCTTCGACACCTGGTTCAGCAGCGGCCTGTGGCCGTTCAGCACGCTCGGCTGGCCCGATGACACGCCGGACATGCGGCGCTTCTACCCGACATCGGTGATGGAGACCGGCTACGACATCGTCTTCTTCTGGGTCGCCCGCATGATGATGCTCGGCCTCTTCTGCACGGGCGTGGAGCCGTTCCACACCATCTACCTGCACGGCCTCGTGCGTGCCGACGGCGGCGTCAAGATGAGCAAGACCAAGGGCAACACGACCGACCCGATAGAGGTGATCGAGGAGGTCGGCGCCGATGCTCTCCGCTTCGCTCTGACCAGTGGCACCACACCGGGCGCCGACCAGCGCCTGACACTCGCCAAGCTCGAGCGAGCGCGGAACTTCACCAACAAGCTCTGGAACGCCGCCCGCTTCGTGCTCGGAGCCAGGCCCGATCCGCTCGTGGCCTCGGACGGCTCGCCGACTCTCGCGGAGCGCTGGATCGCCTCACGGCTGGCAGAGGCAACCGAGCGCGCCACAAAACAGCTCGACGAGCTGGAGATGTCGGCCTACGCCGGGTCGATCCACGAATTCGCCTGGAGCGACTACTGCGACTGGTTCCTGGAGATGGCCAAGGTCGACCTGCGACGCCCCGACGTGACCGACGGGGAGCGCGCGCGGATCTGGCGCTCGTCCGCCTCCACGCTGGCGGGGCTACTGCGACTGCTGCATCCGGTGGTGCCATACGTGACCGAGGAGATCTGGGCGGGCTTGACGGAGGCGGCGCCCGATACCACCGACGGGCAGCCACTGCTGATCCGCGCCGCCTGGCCTGCCGCCGGTGGGCGCGATGCAGCCGCCGACGCGGACATGGCGGTGCTGATGACCGTGATCAGGGGCGTCCGGAACCTGCGGACCGAGTCAGGCCTCCCCGCCGGCGCGTGGCTGCCGCTCACCGTGGTCCCGGCCGACGCGGCGGCGCGCGAAGCGATCGAGCGGGGGCTGGGCTACCTCCCGGCGCTGGCGCGCGTCCGCCCGATCGAGCTGCGGCAGCCGGGGGACGACGCCGGTCGCCCACCGACCGTGGCGTCGACGGCGGTCGCCACCGCCTGGCTGGGGGGCGGCGAGGCGTCGACCGAGGGCGATACCCGGCGGGCGTCGCAGGAGGCGCACCTGCAGCGCGGGATAGAGCGGCTCCAGGCCCTCCTGGCCGGGGACTTCGCGACGCGCGCGCCGGCCGAGCTGGTCGAGCGCGAACGCGCGCGCCTGGCCGAGCTCGAGGCGCAGCTGCGCCTGCTGGTCGGCGACTGAGCGACCGCCGATCGAGGCGCCGGGGCGGCCGATCGGGCTATCGCGGGGTACTCGGTGGTCGCTGCTAGAATCGCCGGCATGTCATTCCTCAGGCGGCGCAGGAAGGATCCTGAGCCGCGCCCCCCCCCCCCCCCCCGCCGACCCCCGTCCAGGAGGAGGTCACCGCCCAGCAGTTCAGCCTGAAGCTGGCGTACCTCGCGCGCAGCAGCGACGGGCTGCGGATGCCGGGCGACCCAACGATTCGTGCCAGCCTGCCGGAGGTCGTTCAGCCGCTCGCCATCACCCCCGTCGAGACGATCGAGCCGGTCGGGCACGACCTCGCCCAGGCGGCGCCGAACATCGAGCGAATCACCGAGCTGCAGCAATGGATCCTGGCGCGGGCAAACGTGAGCCCGATCGCGCATCACGCCCTGTACGTGCTGGAGTCGACCGATGCGGTCGACATGACGGTCGACACCTTCTTCTGCGCGCTCCTGCACGGCGAGGTCGACACCAGCGGCTATCCCGACTACAACGCCGTCGTGGGCGGCCTGGCGAGCCACTGGGATGAGCTGTCGGGCGACCTGATCGTCCGATCCGTCGTCGGCTGGGGAGGCAAGGGCCAGCGGGGTGACACCGAACGCATCGGCCAGAGGCTGCTCAGCTCGCTCTACCAGCAGGTGCGCGCCACCGGCCACAGCATGGGCGTCGCGGCCGTGAGTCGCGCCACCGCGATCGGGGACCGCGGCGGTGCGGTCTGCCAGCATTGCGGCTTCGAGTCGGGCGAGGGCGCCTTCTACTGCCCGAAGTGCGGGATGCGCATGCGGGGCTCCTAGGGGAGTACCTTCGGCGCCGCACGCATGGGCCCCAGTCCCATTGTCCAGCGCTCCGGAGCGGTCGATAGTGGTGCACACGTCACTGCACCACCACCGGAGTGAAGGTTCAATGGAGCGACCGACAGTTCTCCTTGCGCTGCTGGGGAATCCCCGGCCATATGTCGACGCGCTCCAGGCCGCGGGCTTCGACACCCTGATCGACGAATCGGTCGTCGCCGAGCACCTGGCGAACGGCCTGTCAATCGACCTCGCTGTGCTCGATTGCGACCTCCCCAACGCCTCCGATCTCTACGGCGAACTCCACGGCGTCGCCCCGGTGCCCACCATCCTGGTCTTCACCGATGAGCCGCCCACCTATGCCACCGGCAACAACTCGCACGCCACTCGCGACGAGTACGCCCTCAAGCCACTTCCCGCCGATTCGCTGGTCTTTCGCCTCGAGGCGCTCCTGATCCGCTACAACCGCGCGGTCCCCACCGACGCTGGTCGCTGGGAGGAGACGAACCGATCTGACGGAGCGACCATCGGTGAGGGGCACGTCGTGAGCGTCTTCGCCCCCAAGGGTGGCGTGGGAAAGACGACGATCGCCGTCAACCTGGCGGTCGCGCTGCGCGAGCAGACGCGCGCCCAGGTCTGCCTGGTCGATGCCGATGTCGGGGTCGGCAACGTGAGCAGCGTCCTTGATGTCCCGTACAAGATGGGGCTGGTGGACCTGGCCGACTCGCCGCCCGAGGAATTGACTGACGCCGCCTTCGAGCAGATCCTGAACATCCACCAGCCGAGTGGTGTGCACGTCCTGACCTGGGGCAACGACCCCGCCGAGTCCGAGCGGATCGACGTCGACCTGCTCCTGGCGGCGGTACGCTGGGCCCGGTCGCATTACTCCTACGTGGTGATCGACAACCACCCGTCGTACGACGATCGCACCATGGCGATGCTCGCCATCTCGAGCGAGATCTTCCTCGTGGTCACCCCGGAGGTTGGACCGATCCGTAACTCGGCGCAGTTCCTGGAGGTCGCCCGGCAGGTCGGCCTGGGAGACGTGATCAAGGTCATCGTCAACCGCGCCAATCACGGTGTCAGCGTGGACGACATCGCCGAGGCGCTTGGCAAGCCGATCGCTGCTCGGATCGTCTCGAATGGCCCGAAAGCGGTCGCCGCCGCGAACGAGGGGATCCCCATGATCACCAAGTTCCCCAACGAGAAGATGAGCACCGACCTGCACGGTGTCGCGCGCCTCCTCACGCGTGATGCGTCGGTCGAGGCGGCGGTTGCCCCGCGACCGTGGTGGAAGACGATGACGGCGCGGCTCTCGAGCACCTGACCGCCGCAGCCCGCGCGTTGCGCCCCTGCGATCCCCCTGCCATCATGCCCGCGCGGACCCTGCGGTCCGCGCGTTCTCATTCCCGCTGATTCACAGGAGACTCCGCAGCTGGCGGAGTGCGTGCAGTGCCTACCTACGACTACCAGTGCCGCAGCTGCGGCGAAATCACCGAGGTGGTCCACTCGATGCTCGAGGATGGGCCAACCGCCTGTGACCGCTGTGGCGGCGAGCTGCGTCGGCTGGTGAGCCCGTCCGGGATCATCTTCAAGGGGAGCGGGTTCTACAAGACCGATTCCCGCTCGTCCTCGTCCTCGCCCGCGAGCGCCCCCGGCAGCTCAGGGTCGTCGTCGACATCCGGGGGAGACGCCGCCGCCGCCGCGCCTGCGCAGAGCGGCTCAGAGGCCAAGGACGTGAAACCGACCACACCGAGTGGCGGTGGCGCGGGGAGCGACTAGGCCGACTGGGCCTGCGGTGTGCCGCATCGGCGGCAGAAGCGCGCCGTGGCGGAGATCGAAAGCTCGCAGTGACCGCAGCTGCGCACGCCGATCTGGGTGACAGCCCCAGCCACCTCGCGCGCTGAGGCATCCCAGAACGCGGGGCCGGCAACAGCGGCCTGCGCGTCGGCGGGATGTGGGGCGGCGCCACTCGACCGATAGGGAAGCAGCACCGGCCGCGTCCGCCCGATCGGTCCCTGCTCAGCCTCGCCCAGCCCCAGCTCGTCGAGCTGGGCGCGGCGCGCTGCCAGGGACTCGTCGTTCGCCTCTGCGGCCGCGATCGCCTCGCCCTGGTCGGGCATCGCGCGCGGCACGCGCAGGAGGGTGTCCGAGATCGGCCGCAACGGCCGGTGCGGGATCGGCTCGGGCTCTGCAAGCACCGGCTCAGGCTCGGGCTCGGGCACTTCGGCGAGGACCGGCTCGGGCTCAGGCTCGGCCACTTCGGCCACCTCGGCCAGCATCGGCGCCGGCTCGAGAGGCATCGGCTCGGGCTCCGGCTCAGGCTCCACCCAGACCGGCTCAGGCTCGGCCTCAGGGAGGTCGGAAGCAGGCCACGCGGTCTGCTCGTCGAGCGGGAACTGGGCACCCACCTCGCCGGCGTGGACGTGTGCGAGGGTCGCTGCAAACCGGTCGGCGAGTGGGATCGCGTCGGGGAGCGGCTGGCAGCTCTGGCAGCGACCGGCCAGCTCGTTCCAGCAGTTGGTGCAGGCGTACTGACGACAGTCGATGCAGAAGTTGAAGGAGGAGTGGAAGGCATCGAGCTGCGCGGAGGCGAGGACCTCTTCCTGCGAGCGGATGCCGTCGCCGACGGCATCGGACAGGGAGTCCTGGCTCATGATGTAGTTCTTCAGCCCGGAGAGGACACCACGCGCTCGGCGTATGGTGGTCAACTCGGTCGGAGCGGCGAACTCGTAGCGAGTTCCGCACCGTTCGCAGAAGGATTCGGTCAGCGCGTCGGGCATCGACATATTGGCATCCGCTCGGACATAACCTGCAGGGGCGATGAGTATACCGGGAGCGCGGGCAGGCTCCCCACGGGCACATTGGTACCCCGCGTATCGCCGTTGGTACCCCGCTCGTCCCCTGCGGAGGAGGGGGCCGCGCCCCGTGCTAGGATCGGAGCGTGGGCATCTTCGCGCGGCTCGAGGCGTTCCTCGAGCGGCTCTTCGAGGCGCCGGCGGGGCGCCTGGGGGCGACGCTGCAGCCCGTCCTGCTGACCAAGCGCATCGAGCGGGCAATGGACACCGGCAAGTCCTTCCGCGACGGCGGAGTCATCGTGCCGAACCGGTACGACCTGCACCTGCACCCGGCCGACTTCTCCGCCTTCGAGCCCTATCGCGGGTCGCTGGAGGATGACCTCGCACACGGCGCCGCGGCCCGCGCGCGACGCGAGCGATACCATCTGGTGGCTCGCCTGACGGTGCGGCTCGTCGCGGACCCGGCGGTGCCCCGCGGCGACGTCCGGGTCGCGGCCAACGTCGTTGACGACGACGGCGAGCAGGTCAGCCACGAGCAGCCGGCGCAACCATCCGACCGCACCATGGTCCTGGCGCGCCCCGGCCACGAGATCGCCTCACCCGAATCAGCCTCGCGAGCGCTCCTGGTGGTTCGCACCGATGGAGCGGCGGCGGTCCAGTTTGACCTGGGCGGAGCGCTGATCAGCATCGGTCGCGCGAGCGACAATGACGTGATCGTCGACGACCCGCAGGTCAGCCGCCATCACTGCCAGCTCAAGCTGCAGCACGGCGCTTACAGCTTTGCCGACCTTGGCAGCCGGAACGGGTCATGGATCAACGGCCAGCAGGTGAGCGAGGTGGCACTCGGGCCGGGCGACACGATCCAGATCGGCAACACGCAGATCGTGTTCGAGGTGCGCGGATGACGGGCGAGGTCCTTCGGGTGTTGCTCCTCGCCCTGCAGCTCGGCTTCCTGGCTCTCCTGTACCTGATCCTGATCGGCTTCGCCCGGTCGCTGCTGCGGGATCTGCGCAGCGCCGAGCTGACCCAGATGGCGAGCCAGTCGGGGATCGGTCGCCTGTCGGTGGTCGAATCGCCGGCCGACGAGCCGCCAGCCGGCAGCTCGATCGCCCTGGGCCCCATCAACTCGATCGGGCGGAACGTCAACAGCACGATCTCCATCGACGACGATTTCGTCAGTGGCAGCCACGCGATGCTGACCTTCCGTGGACGCAGCTGGTTCATCGAGGACCAGGGCTCGACCAACGGGACCTACGTCAACGGCCACCTGATCGATCGCGCCGTGGCGCTCTCGTTCGGCGACGAGCTGACCATCGGGCGCGTGCGGATGCGGCTGGAGCGCTGATGCACGCGGTCGGACGCCCGATCGAGCTTCGCATGCTCGTCCCGCTGATTCTCCTGGTGCCGCTCGGATTCGCGGTCACCCACATCGCCCAGACCGATACCCTCGACCCCGGGCCGATGGCCCTGGCCATCGGTTACCTCGCCCTGGTCATCGGCGCGCACCTTGCCCTCCGGCTGGTGGGCAACCGCGGCGACCAGCTCCTGCTGCCGGCCGTGGCGTCGATCGGCGCCGTCGGGATCGTGATGCTGAATCGGCTGCCACAGTCCCTCTTCGGCACCGACATCCTCGGCGTCGAGCTGGGCATGGCCACCACCCAGCTGCTGTGGTTCGCCGTTGGCCTGACGGCGATGGTCGCGGTGGCGGCCCTCTTCCGCGACGACGGGATCCTGCGCCACTACAAGTACACGTGGGCGCTGGCCGGGGCGCTGCTGCTGGTGATCACCTTCCTGTTCGGGCGCGAGGTGAACGGAGCGCGGCTGTGGATCTACCTGGGGCCGATCGGATTCCAGCCAGGCGAGGCGATCAAGATCGTGCTGGTCGTCTTCATCGCGGCATACCTGGCTGAGAAGCGGACCCTGCTGGCGGGCGCCAGCGCGCGCATCGGTCCGATCCGGATTCCGCCGCTGCCGTACCTGCTGCCGATGCTCGCCATCTTCGTGATGGTGATGCTGATCGTGATCATCAGCCGCGACCTCGGAACCGCCCTCCTGTTCCTTGGCATATTCCTGACGATGCTCTTCGTGGCGACCGGCCGGCGGAGCTACGTCCTGCTCGGGTTGCTCCTCTTCCTGGTCGGATCGTTCGTCGCGTACAACCTGTTCGGCCACGTCCGGATCCGGGTCGATAACTGGATCGACCCGTTCGTCGATCCGAGCGGAGCGGGCTACCAGACGGTACAGGCGCTCTACGCCTTCGGTCGCGGCGGACTCTTCGGTGAGGGGCTTGGGCAGGGGCTGCCGACCATCTCCGGACGCCTCCCCATCCCGGCACTGCCGACCGACTTCATCTTCGCTGCCGTGGCGGAGGAGCTGGGGCTGATCGGGGCGTTCGCCCTGCTGGCGCTGGCCATGGCGCTCGTCTTCCGCGGGTTGCGCACCGCGGTGCTGGCCCGCGACGACTTCAGCGCCATGCTGGCGGTGGGGCTCACTGTCAGCCTCGGCCTCCAGACGCTCATCATCGCCGCGGGCAACCTCAAGCTGGTGCCGCTGACCGGGATCACCTTCCCGTTCGTCAGCTACGGCGGCTCGAGCCTGCTCGCCTGCTTCGTGGTGGTCGGCCTCCTGCTGGCGATCAGCCACCGGTCCGCCGTCGATGCCGAGGCCGAGGGGCGCGGGCCATGATCGCCACCAACATCCGCCGCCTGTCGGTCTACCTCGTCCTCAGCTTTGCCGCGGTCTCCGTGGCGCTGGCGTGGTGGCAGGTCCTCGACGCGCAGCAGCTCGCGGCGCGGCAGGACAATCCGCAGGTCATCGCCGCTCGACGCAGCGCCCCGCGCGGCTCGATCTTCGACGTGCGCGGCCAGCTCCTGGCATCCAGCGTGCTGGTCGACGGGATCAGCCGCCGCACGTACGTGGATCCCGCCTTCACCCACCTGATCGGCTACGCCAGCCTGCGCTTCGGGGCGACGGGCGTCGAGCGCGCCTGGGACGACCTGCTGACCGGCCGCACCGACCCCAACCCGCTCGGCGACGTCCTGAACGACATCCTCGACCGTCCGCCGGTGTCGCGTGACGTGACCCTCACCCTCGATCGTCGGCTGCAGGACTTCGCCGCGGCGCAGCTGGCCGGAAACGTGGGGGCGGTGGTCGCGATCGACCCGCGCACCGGCGCGATCCTGGCCATGGTCTCCTCGCCAACCTACGATGCCACCGGCTTCTCCGGCGATCCGCTGAGCGCCCAGGGCCCATGGGATGCGGTGGCCGGCGCGCCGAGCAACCCCTTCCTCGACCGAGTCCGGCAGGGCCGCTACGTTCCAGGCTCGACCCTCAAGGTGCTGACCGCCGCGGCCGCGCTGGACAGCGGTGCGATCACCCCGGAGACCACCTTCCCCGATCAGCCAGAGCAGGAGGTCAACGGCTTCGTCGTGTCCGGCTTCACCATCCGCGAGCACGATCTCGGGTCGGTGACGCCCGCGCTCTGGCCGCTCTCACCCGCGCTCCAGGTGTCGAGCAACATCTTCTTCGCGCACGTCGGCCTCGAGTTGGGGGCCGACCGCCTCCTGGACTACGCGCGACGGTTCGGGTTCTGCTCCGGGCTGCGGATCGGCAGCAGTGAGCGCAGCCTCCCGGCCGATGCGTCCTATGTCTCTCGCCGCACGGACGCCGGCTGCGCACCATTCCTGGACGACGTCGAGCTGGCCAGCGCCGCCTTCGGACAGGCGCAGGTGACGGTCACGCCGCTCCAGATGGTGCTCCTGGCAGCGGCCATCGCCAACGACGGCGTGGTCCCGCAGCCGTTCGCCGTGCGCGACCTGCGCAGCCACGCCACAGATCCGGCCGCCGGTCCCAGCGGCACCATCATCGAGTCGTATGGCGGTGACGGCGACCGGGTCATCTCGAGCCAGGCGGCGGCGCAGCTGCGATCGGCCATGGTCGATGCGGTCGAGGGTCCGATCGGCCGCCTGTACGCCGGCCCGGGGGCGGTGACGCGCTACGGCATCAGCGGTGTGCAGACTGCCGGCAAGACCGGCACCGCCGAGCGCGGGCCGGGCCTCCAGCCGCATTCCTGGTTCATCGGCTTCGCGCCGGCCCAGCCGGGTGCAGCATCGACGATCGCGATCGCGGTCATCGTCGAGGGCGGCGGAACGGGGACGGGACGGGCGGCCCCCATCGGCGGCGCGGTGATGGCCGAGTGGCTGCGCCTCGCGAACGGCGGATGACGATGCGCCGTGAACCATGCGCCGGTTGGCTGGGGTATTGTGGGCGGGAGTGACCGGCCGGATTCAACCCCGTAGGGGATGCCAACCGTGAAGAGCGTCAAGGAGTCGGCAGAGCGCGTCGTCGCCAACGTCGAGCGCGTGATCGTCGGCAAGCACACCGAGGTCCGCATGGCGCTGGTGGCGCTCCTGTGCGAGGGGCACATCCTGATCGAGGATGTCCCCGGCGTCGGCAAGACGATGCTGGCCAAGGCGATCAGCCGCAGCATCGGCTGCTCGTTCCGTCGCATCCAGTTCACACCGGACCTGCTGCCGTCCGATGTCACCGGCCTGTCGATCTTCAACCAGAAGACGCAGGAGTTCGAGTTCCGCCCGGGACCGATCATGGCCCAGGTCGTCCTGGCAGATGAGATCAACCGCGCCACGCCCAAGACGCAGAGCGCGCTGCTGGAGTGCATGGAAGAGAAGCAGGCGACGATCGATGGCGTCAGCCACATGATGCCGTCCCCGTTCCTGGTCATCGCCACCCAGAACCCGATCGAATACGAGGGCACCTTCGCCCTGCCGGAAGCCCAGCTCGACCGCTTCATGCTGCGGCTCAGACTCGGGTACCCCAAGGCGATGGAGGAGATCGTCATCCTCGACGAGCAGAAGCGGACCCACCCGATCGACGACCTGCACCAGGTGCTCGACCTCGAGGAGCTGCGGCAGATGCAGGCCGCCGTCAAGGAGATCTACGTCGACCAGACCGTGGCCGAGTACATCGTGCGGCTGGTGGGCGCCACCCGCGAGCACGCCGATGTGTATCTGGGAGCCTCCCCGCGCGGGTCGATCAACCTGTACCGCGCCGGGCAGGCGCTCGCGTCGCTCGACGGACGGGACTTCGTGATCCCCGACGACGTGAAGCAGCTGGCGGTGGCGGTGCTCGGGCACCGCCTCATCGTGAAGAGCCAGGCGTCCCTCCGCGACGTGGACCCCGACGGGATCGTCCGCGAGGTCCTCTCCCAGGTCCCGATCGAGGAGGCAGCCAGCAGCGCGGCCGCCGGCACGCGCTAGGCCACTCCATTGGCCCTTTCGCGGCAGCTGCGCCTCGTATTCTTCGGCACTGCCCTGGTGGTGGCAGCCTTCAGCACGGGGATCAGCTTCCTCTTCTTCCTCGTCTACCTGCTGGCCACCCTGCTCCTCGCCTCGCGCTGGTACGCCCGGCGCGGCCTGCGCGGCCTGCGCGCCGGCTACTTCGTCCTGAATCCGCGCAGCCAGGTCGGCGATGTGCTCGAGGCGGTGTACCGCGTCGACAACGACACGGGGTGGAGCAAGCCGTGGGTCGAGCTGTCGAACGACTCGACTCTGCCGGCGCCGCTGCCGGGGCGCGTCATCGGCGTCCGGTCCGGCGGCAGCCGCCAGTGGCTGGCCAAGGTCGGGCTGCTGCGGCGCGGCAGCTTCCGGCTCGGCGCGCTCCGGGTTCGGACCGGCGACCCGTTCGGCCTCTTCACCAGCGAGATGGTGGTCGGGCGGCCGACCTGGATCGTGGTCTTCCCGAAGGTGCATGCCCTCCCGCACTGGCGTCTCCCCCCGTCACCGGTCGACGGCAGCACGCCATCGCGTCGCCGCTACGAGGCGGCGACCCCGCTGGTCAGCACGGTGCGCCCCTACGTCTACGGTGACGCGATCAACCGGATCCATTGGCTCAGCTCCGTGCGCCACGGAGAGCTGCATGTCAAGGAGTTCGACCTGGAGCAGGCCGCCGACCTGTGGCTGCTGCTCGACCTCGAGCGCGTCGCGCACGCCGGACCGCCAGACAACGCATCGGTCGAGACGGCGGTCAGCGCCGCTGCGTCGATCGCGGTGCACACGCTCGGCGAGAATCGCGCCGTCGGCGTCACCGTCTCGGCCAGGCGCCAGCAGCACCTGACCCCCGACCGCGGGACGCGGGTGGAGCAGAAGATCCTGAACCTGCTGGCCAACGTGCAGGCGGATGGGTCGCAGCGGCTGGCCGAGGTGGTGATGGCGACCATGCCCCAGATGCGGCGCGGGATGACGCTGTGCATCATCACCGGCTCCACCGACCGCGAGTGGGTGCGGGCGCTCGCCTCGCTGCGGCGTCGCGGGATTGGGACGATCGTGGTGCTGATCGATCGGTTCAGCTACGACGGGCGGGACGACGACGAGAGCCGCGCCGAGCTGGCTGCCGTGCGACACGCCCTCGCCGAGTACGAGATCGCGCATCACCTGGTGCGCTCCGGCGACGAGCTGCCCGAGGTGCTGGGCCGCCGGGCGATGGGTGCCCGGGCGCCGAAGATCCGGGAGCGATCCCGTGCGTGACCGCATGCGTGACCTCCTCCGTCGCTACCTCCACCCGCGCGAGGGGTGGCTGAGCTTCGCGCTGGTCTTCGTCATGCTGCTGGCGCTCGGCTGGTCGCTCCAGCGCGCAGAGTGGTTCGAGCAACTCG
Source organism: Chloroflexota bacterium (assembly GCA_040877645.1). Lineage (GTDB taxonomy): Bacteria > Chloroflexota > Limnocylindria > QHBO01 > QHBO01 > CF-167. Next base: position 11,576 of record JBBDNI010000012.1, on the reverse strand, counting down.
ACTTCCTGGTCCCGGTCGCCTTCTTCGCCGCCCTGTCGGGGGCGCTGCTGGGGCTGACCCGCACCAGCGTCACGCTGATCCTCCCGATCGGCGCTCTGGTCGGTGCCGGAATCGTGCTGTGGACCATCGGCGGCGAGTACTACACCGAGCTGGGCCTGGGCAGTCAGCTGACGGCGCTGCGTGACGATGCGCTGGACTGGACACGGATCGTCATCGATGGCGGCTTCGCGCCGCAGCTTTCGCCCTACGCGGTGGGTCTGGGTGTGCTGATGTGGGTGACCGGGTTCGTCGCCGCCTACACGCTCTACCGGCACCATCGGGTCCTCGACACCATCCTGCTGGTGGGAGTCGCTCTGGTGGCCAACATGGCCGCCACCTTCGCCGACCTGTTCGGCTTCATCGTCCTCTTCTCCCTGGCCGCGCTGCTGCTGTGGCTGCGCGTGGCGCTCATCAGCCGGGAAGAGAGCTGGCAACTCCGCCGCGTGACCGAGAACGTCGAGGTTCCGGCGCAGATCATGCGCAGCGGCGTGACCTTCATTGCCGGCAGCGTCGCGCTGGCCTGGATCCTGACTACGGTCGCCGTCGCAGCGCCGCTCACCACGGTGTGGTCGAACCTGGACGGGCTGTGGACCGACCTCCGCGGCCAGTTCGAGGGGATCTTCGGCGGCCTGAGCAGTGCCGATTCGCGCATCCGCGGATCCGGGTTCGGTGGTTCCTTCGCAGTCCGTGGCAGCTGGGTCAGCTCGGACGCCGAGGTGATGACGGTCGCCTCGCAGCGCGCCTACTACATGCGGACCGTCACGTACGACACCTACACCGGGCACGGCTGGTCGAGCAGCGAGGGGTCGGACCGGCGCGTCGCAGCCGGGGAACGCATCTTTCCCGGCTACACGCCGGAACGGCCGCTCAACCCGGCAGCCTTTGAGCTGGAGACCGTCACCGTCGAGATGCAGCGTGGGGGCGGCCGCAACGTGTTCTCGCCGGGGTACCCGACCACGGCCTTCGCGCCGCTGATCATCGGGCAGCCGGGTGGCCTGCCGCTGCTCGGCGCCCTGAAGGCGGGTTCGCAGATCGAGGAGGGCAAGGGCTACCAGATCACCGCGGCCATCTCCAGCGCAACCGAGGCGATGCTCGCTGGCGCGGGCGGAACGTACCCGCCCGAGATCATGGCGACCTACCTCGGCACCGCGGGCGTGACGAGCCGCACGGCCGACCTCGCCCGATCCGTCGTCGAGGCGGCCGGGGCGACCGACCAGTTCCAGCAGGCCAAGGCGCTGGCTGCCTACCTCCACACCGATCCCCGCTTCACCTACGCCACCAAGGCGACCCTGCCCGCAGACCCGGACCGCGACCTGGTCGACTTCTTCCTCTTCGACCCGAACGGCCAGGTCGGCTACTGCGAGTACTTCGCAAGTGCGATGGCCGTGATGGCCCGCACGCTGGGCCTTCCGTCCCGCGTGGCGGTCGGCTACGCGCCGGGCGAACGGCTCGAGGACGGCATCTACCAGTACCGCGAGCGCAACGCGCATGCCTGGGCCGAGATCTTCTTCCCCGGCTATGGGTGGCAGAGCTTCGAGGCTACCAAGAGCATCGCTCCGGTGGTCCGCCTGCGCGGCGAGGGAGTGGTTCCGCCCATCAACCCAGCGGTCGGCGGCGTCGATCCAGGGCAGCAGTTCCTTGAGGGCGACGACCTGGGCACCGTCAACAACCTGGAGTCGTTCACCCCGGTCGAGGGTGGCTTTCAGCCAGGCGACCCAGCGCCAAGCGGCGACACGCGCAACGGCAACGCGCTGCTGGTGGTCGCTCTCCTGTCGGTCCTGCTCCTGGTTGCGGCCTGGCGGCTGCTCCAGGGGCGCCACCGATTCCGCTTCCTCGCACCGGGCGACCGGCAGTGGCAGCGGCTTGCGTTCGCAGCCGATCGCGCGGGGGTGGCGCAGCGTGCCTCGGAGACCGTCTACGAGTACGCCGGCTGGCTGGAGGAGCAGCTGCCGCGCCGGAGCGACGAGATCCACCAGATCGCCGACGGCAAGGTCTGGCAGAGCTATTCGGGCCGATCCATCTCGTCCGATGCGATCGCCCGGCTCGAGCGCGCCTGGTCGCGCCTTCGCGTTCCGCTCGCCTGGCTCTCCGTGCGCAGCCGACTGCGATCCGTGCTGCCGGCGCGCGAGCGCCGCTAGGTCAGCGGCCGGCGGCGGAGAGGCTGGCCTCGAAGCGCTGGCGCGCGGCGCGCGCCGATCCGTCGGGGTCCGCCTCGCGACCGAACTCGACGAGCGTCTCGCCCATCACGCGCAGCGCATCGGCCATCTCGTCGATGCCCACATCGCCCATGTGACCGAAGCGAAGGATGCGGCCGATCCAGGCGCCCTGGCCGCCGGCCACGATCAAGCCCTTGGCGCGCATGGCGGCGTTGAACGGGCCCCACTCCAGGCCGTCCGGCAGCCAGGCGGCGGTGACGGTGCTCGAGCGATCGTCGGGCGCGGCCACGAGCTGCAGGCCCAGCGCCTCGAGCCCGGCCTGCACGCCGGCCGCGATGGCGGCGTGGCGCGCCCACGTTCGCTCGCGCCCCTCTTCGGTGAGCCGGCGCACACCGACCCGCAGGCCATAAAGCACGCTCACCGCCGGAGTCCACGGCGTCTGTCCCTTCTCGGCCCATTTGCGCGCCTCGGCGAAGTCCCAGTAGGCGCGTGGCATGGTCGCGCTCTCGCCGGCGAGCCGGGCGCGCTCCCCGACGGCAGCAATGGCGATGCCCGGCGACCCCATCCACGCCTTCTGGCTGGCGCTCACCACCAGGTCGATCCCCCAGCCATCCATCTCGAACGGCATGGCGCCCAGGCCGCTGATGCCGTCGACCACGACCAGAGGCTCGCCGGGCCCGGCGCGGACTGCCGCAGCCAGCTGCCGCAGCGGGTTGGTGACGCCGGTCGACGTCTCGTTGTGGGTCAGTAGCACTGCCCGGTATGGCGGGTTGGCCGCCAGGCGGCTTGCCAGCGCGGCCGGATCGGCGGCTGAGCCCCAGGGCACCTCGAACCGCTCGACCTGCGCGCCGAAGGCCTCCGCGATCTTGGCGAACCGATCTCCGAAGGAGCCGATTGTGACCGCCAGCACCCGGTCCCCCGGCGAGAGGGTATTGACCACCGCCGCCTCGAGCGCACCTGACCCGGAACCGGTCAGCAGGAACACCTCGCCGCGCGTCCCGATCAGGTCGGCCAGCCCGGTGCTGATCTCGCGCAGCAGCTCACCGAACTCGGTGCCGCGGTGGTCGATCATCGGCGCCGACTGTGCCTCGCGCACCTCGGTGGGGATCGGCGTCGGTCCGGGGACGCGCAGGTTCTGCTCCATGCTCGCATCATAATCGGCCGAAAGAGACCGATGCCGGATCAGCCTCCGGCCTCGCACGCGCCAGCCGCCGCAGTCTCGCCGCAGTCGCGCCGCCGTCGCGCCGCGGTCCGTGGGTCCCATGGTGCGTACGCACGGCGACCGCCGCGCACGGTCCTGACCGAAGCGTTCGGTGAGCACCGACACAAGCGGGAAGACTCCATGGGAGAAGCATCATGAAACGCCTAGCAGTACTCATCAGCCTGGTCGCCATGTTCAGCCTCGCTTTCGCGGGACCGGCGCTGGCAGCGGTGCCCGGCAACGACGACGCCGGCTCGCCGACCGTCATCGACAGTCTGCCGTTCAGTGATTCGCTCGACACGACCGAGGCAACCGCGGATCCATCTGACCCGGATTGCTTCGGCGCCGGATCGAACGCTTCGGTGTGGTACGCCTTCACCACCGGCGCGGACCCGGTCACGCTTCTTGCCGATACGGCTGAAAGCGACTACGTAACCCTGATCACCGTGACGGCGGGCTCGCCGACGGGCGACGCGATTGTGGCCTGCGGCTTCGGCGGCGCGCAATTCCCCACCGAGCCAGCTACCACGTACTACTTCATGGTTGCCGCGTGCTTTACCGTCGACGAGGTGGCGGCGGCAGCGATCGGCTGCGACCCGGACGCGACAGGCGGATTACTGGTCTTCTCGCTCACCGCGGCGCCGCCGCCTGCATCGGTCGACCTCACGATCGACCCGCATGGTGTCTTCAATAGGGCGACCGGCTCCGCCACCATTACGGGCACGGTCGTCTGCACCGGCGAGGCATTCTTCACGGAGATCGATGTCTATCTCACGCAGGCCGTTGGCCGGTTCACCGTCCTCGGATCAGGGTACCTGGCTCCGGAAGCATTCGCGTGTGACGGGACGCCTCAGCCCTGGAGCATCGAAATCTCCGGCATTACTGGCAAATTCAAGGGAGGTCGCGCATCGGTGGAGGCGTTCGCGTATGCCTGCGGCGAGTTCGACTGTGGGTTCGACTCCGATGAGAGAGGCGTCAGGCTGCGTTGATGACGCAGACGCACCCAGCAGGTGGGGGCCGTTCCGGGCGACGGCCCTGCCTCGCCTTTGGGCGTGGCGGGCAGGGTGACGTTGGCCAGCGTGAAGATGTGGGATCAATCACTGGAGGAGACGCCGATGACTCGACATGACGGCCGCGATGTCGACGGCCCTGGAATCCCGGCGGGCTTTAACGACATGACATCCCCACCCAGAGCCCCCAGGACCGGGACCGAGTGCATACCGCCGCCACCGGGCAGCCGACCCATGGATGCGCTGGGCGCTCGACTCACACGAGCTGAATTGGCCTTTTGGCTGTGGTGGGCGTTGGCAACCACCGTTGGTTGGATCGTCGGCTTTGCCATCTGTGAAGCCCTGAAGGACTTCGTGGAATCCTTCTCGGCAGACGGAGCGGTGATCGGTATCTCAGTCGGTGTACTGCAATGGCTTGCCCTGAAACGGCGCATCAACCGGGCAGGCTGGTGGGTTCTGGCAACCATTATCGGCTTTGCCGTCGGCAAGGCAGTGGGCGACGCCTTTGTCCAAGCTGTACCCGGCACCGTGGGCCTTGTCCTGAGCGGGTCGGCAATCGGGGCTTCGCTTGGCATGGCCCAATGGGTGGTCCTGCATCGCCACGTTGCACAGGCGGGATGGTGGGTGTTGGCCAGCGTCCTGGCATGGGCGATGGGCTGGGCCATCATCAATCTCGTAGACGAGGCAGCCGGCGGGCCCACGGGAACGGCTTACCTTATCGGCGCGACCGGCGCGGGCATTGCGGGGGTGATCAGCGGGACATCCCTCACCTGGCTGTTACGACGGCGCCGCGCTTAGACCCCCGGCTATCGCTAGCGTGCTGACGACCCCGGCCCTACCATTCGGACCACCGTGCCGAAGCGTGCCGATTCTCCGTCTGAACCGATGTTCGCTTTCGGTGATGGGGGGCCATCCGCACCCCTGGCCGCTCGCATGCGGCCTCGGACCGATGAGGACTTCGTCGGCCAGGATCATCTGGCCGGCCCCAACGGCGCGCTGACCAGAGTGGTCCAGCCCGGCTACCTGCCGAGCATCCTGCTATGGGGTCCGCCGGGATCCGGCAAGACGACCCTCGCGCGGCTGTTGGCCGAACGGGCCGGCGGAGCCTGGCACCAGATCAGCGCGGTTACCAGCGGGGTGGCTGATCTGCGCAAGCTGTTCGCCGATGCTGGCGCGGCGCGGGCTGGCGGGGCGATGACCGTGGTCTTCATCGACGAGATCCACCGATTCAACAAGAGCCAGCAGGATGCCCTGCTGCCGCACGTCGAGGACGGCACCATCGTCCTGATCGGGGCGACCACCGAGAACCCGTACTACGAGATCAACTCGCCGCTCCTGTCGCGGCTGCGGGTGTATCGCCTGGAGCCGCTGGGCCCCGACGAGGTGCGCCAGATCGTGGTCCGCGCCATCGCCGATGAGCGGGGCCTCGCCGGCCGGGTGGCGCTCGGCGAGGAGGCGATGAGCGCTCTGCTCGAGCTATCGGGCGGCGACGCGCGGCAGGCGTTGAACATCCTGGAGGCGGCTGCCTCGGTGGTGGGGGAGGGAGCTGAGCTCAGCCGCGAGGCGATCGCCGAGGCGGCGCAGCAGCGCCTGCTCGCATACGACCGGGTCGGCGACCAGCATTACGAGGCGGCCTCGGCCTTCATCAAGTCGATGCGGGGGAACGATCCGGACGCGGCGCTGTACTGGTGCGCCAGCATGGTGGCGGCGGGGGAGGACCCGACCTTCATCGCGCGACGGATCGTGATCGCCGCCAGCGAGGACGTGGGCAACGCCGACCCGCGGGCGCTGCAGGTCGCGGTGGCGGCCATGCAGGCGGTGGAGATGATCGGCCTGCCCGAAGCGCAGTACGCCCTGGCCCAGGCTGCCGCCTACGTCGCCAGCGCGCCAAAGTCGAACCGAGCGGGATCGGCCTACTTCGCGGCCCTGGCCGAGGTGGAGGAGCGCGGCCGGCTGCCGGTCCCGCTGCACCTGCGCCCGTCGTCGCACCGCCGGTTGGCCAGGGAGCACGGCTATGGCAAAGGCTACCTCTATCCCCACGACTTCGACGACGCCGACGTCGACCAGCAGTACCTGCCCGATGCGCTGGCCGGGCGCGTCTTCTACGAGCCATCCGATCAGGGCCTCGAGATCAAGATCGGCGAGCGGCTTCAACGGCTGCGCCGACAGCGGCTCGAATCCAAGCAGGCTCGCAAGGGCGGTGGCGACACGTAGCTGAGGAGGTGCAAGCGTGACGAAGGTCGTCGCCGGGATGACGATGTCGCTCGACGGGTTCGTCAACGATCGGCAGGGGAGCGTTCAGGCGCTCTTCCCCGACCTTCCCTCGCTCCCGGATTCCGAGTCACTGGCCCGCGATATCGCGCAGACCGGCGCGGTGCTCATGGGCCGCCGCGCCTTCGAGATGGGCGACCCTGATGCGTACGTCGGCAACTACGAGTTCCAGGTGCCGATCTTCGTGGTCACCCACCGTCCACCGGCCGTCGCGCCGAAGCAGGACGAGCGCCTGACATTCACCTTCGTGACCGATGGCGTCGAGTCCGCCGTGCGCCAGGCACGGGACGCGGCCGGCGAGCGCGATGTGCTGGTCATCGGCGGTGCGAGCATCGTCCGCCAGTTCCTCGCCGCCGGCCTGGTCGACGAGCTCGCGATCGACGTCATGCCGGTGCTCCTCGGAGGCGGCCTTCGCCTCTTCGAAGATGGCGTGCTGGCGGAGACGCCGCTCGAGAAGCTGGAGGTCTCCGAGTTCGGTCCACGGACGGCGCTCAGCTTCCGCATCGGTCCCGCGACGGCGTAGCCGGGACGATCAGGGCCTCCCGGCCGACGGTCAAGCGTCAAATTCACGCCCCATGAGCGCCATGCCGCGTGAGGCGCTGCGTTTGCTGCCAGATTCACACCATGTGGGCAGACGGCAGCGACGAGGCGCCTTTCCCTGCCACATTCACACGAGGTGGGCAGATGGCCACCCCGGGGACAGGCGCGTGCGCTCCGCGCTCATGGGGCGTGAATATGGCAGGCACCGAGGTCATGGGGGCGGTGGCCCAGGAACGACGTGAGGGCCTGAGGTCCCTTTCTCGCATGGACCTCAGACCCTCTCGACTCGCTCATCAGCGTTAGGTATTACCCCGCGGCGACGAACGAACCTCGGACGCCTCGCCTGACTGCGGGTGCTGAAGGCCTCGGGCCCGCGTAAGCAGTGCGGACCTTCTGGCACCCAGTGCCGGTCAAGCTGGTTCTCGCGGCTCCTCGTCTGCAGAGCCGCCCAGTGGCTACCACGCCACTGAACCTGGAGCCGTAGGACGGCCCGATCGGATTGCTGACATCACCCGAAGGTGGTGCGGCCGGTCCCGATCGTTGCCTCGACGCCGCTGACCCTTTCCTCCGTAACGATCCCGAGTGAACTGCCGATTGGGCTTTTGACTCTCTCGCGTTCGCTCGGGCGGAGGCAGTGTGCCTGCCGCGCTTTGGGGCGGGAGCTTATCCCCGTCTCCTACGTTACCTGCACCCGGCGGAGACTCGGGGTCGCGACAGAATCGCCACCGCGGATCTCCTTTCGGTCCGCCCCAGATTACGGCCTTGCGGGTCGTGGGAGCGGCATCTCGGAGTCTAGTGCGGACGCGTCCCGCCGGTCAACGTTTTTTGGCAACGTCGCCGGTTTCTAGCTCGGACCGATCCCCAGGGCGCCGAAGGCGACCACTGCGGCACCGAGCAGGACGGCCATGATCGCGACCAGGACGGCGATGTTGCGAAGGTCGCTGCGCACGTAGTGGTAGTCGGCCGCGGCGCGCTCGCCGAGGCGAGAGGGGCCGGCGACGGCGAAGCGGGGGTCGGAGCGAGCGCCCCGGGTCAGCTGGGTGGCGGGGGCCACCGGCGCAGCCGCGGCGCGCTGCTCGGCGACGGCATCGACGGCCTCCGAGACGGTGCCGCTGACCGGGCGGTGAGTCGGGGCCGGGCGCTGCAGCGCGCGCCGCTGGGCACGTCGCTGGCGGTCGCGGCGATTGGCCGCCTTGCCGCCTCGTCGAGCCATCGGTCCTCCTGCTGCGCCGGCTCTGCCGGCATGCTCCGATCGGCTGGGAAGCCGAATGGGGGCGGTATGATACCAGCGCCCGTGCCCGACCTGAACCGCACCCTCGTGGACAACCTGGCGCTCGTCGTGGGCGTCATCGCGGTTGTCGTCACCGGCCTGCTGGTGGTGGCGGTAGTGCAGGCGACCCGTCTGCGACGGGCGACCAGCGCGTACCGATCCCTGGTCAGCGACACGGAGGGCGGCTCGCTCCAGCAGCTCCTCGACGCGCACATCAGCCGCGTTGTGGAGGTCGGCGCCAGGCTCGAGAAGCTCTCCGAGCTGCACGAGTACCTCGAGGTTCGATCGCGCGGCAGCCTGCAGCACGTCGGGATGGTGCGCTTCAACCCGTTCGAGGACACCGGATCGGACCAGAGCTTCGCCATCGCGCTGCTCGACGACCGCCGTGATGGGGTCGTGCTCAGCAGCCTGCACGGCCGGGGCGGCACGCGCCTCTTCGCCAAGCCGGTCGAGGGCGGGGCGTCGACGCACACCCTCTCCGACGAGGAGGCGCAGGCGATCCGGGTCGCGGTCGAGGGCGCCCCACCCACTCCGAGCGCCGGCTGAGCCAACCCCGCGTGAGCGAGGGCCCGATCGATCCCGCCCAGCGGCGGCTCGCCGAGCGTCGCCTGCTGGCTGCCCTCCGCCGATCCGGGCGCCGGGCTCCGCTTCGTCCGGACGTTCGCGTGGACACCGTGGTGGCCGAGCTTCACGACGCGGAGCCGCGTCGCGCGTCCGTGCATCGAGGCCGGAAGCCACTGACGCTGACTGACGCCGACCTGCGACGGATCGTGGATGAGATGGTCGCGAGCGGGACGCTCCTGCGGAGCGGACACCGGATCCGGCTGCGGGGGCCTGCGCCGGCCCTCGATCCGATCATGCGCGAGCGCGTGGACGAGATGCTCGCAACCCTGCGCGCGGCTGGTGTCATGCCGCCACCGGTCGTCGCGCTGGCCGCCAGGCTCGGAGTTCCAGTCACGCTGGTCGGCCAGCTGCGCGCGGCTGGGGACCTGGTCGCGGTCGCGCCCCGGATCGACTACCCGCGCCAGACGTGGGACGAGATCACACGGCGGCTGGACCGGCTTGCCGTGGAGGGACGCCTGTCCGTGGGCTTGGTGCGCGACGAGCTCGGGACTGCGCGCCGGCACGCCGAGGCCATCCTGCGCCACCGGGCGCGAAGGCCTGCCTAGCCCTCCCGACCGCGTCAGATCGCAGATCCGAGCCGATCGAGCGCGACCTCGGCGACCGGCACCTCTTCGCCGGCAACCTGCCGCGCCTGCCGGTAGCAGGCGGCTGCGGCCGGCAGGTCGTTGCGCGCCTCGTATCGGGCGCCCAGGGCGAGCAGCAGGTCGACGAAGCGACCGCGCAGGAAGTCGCGCCGCTCCTCGGCGAAGGACGAATCGCCGTAGAACGGGCAGTCGTCAAGGTACTCGCCACGGTACAGGGATCGGGCGCGCTCGAGGTGCAGGAGCGCCTCGGCGGGATCGGTCGCCGCGCTTGCGGAGGCCATCCGCTCTTCGAAGGCGACCACGTCGCTCCACTCGATCAGTCCCGAGTCGAGCCGATAGCGATCATTGTGAAAGGTGATTGCCCCGGCGCGGTCGCGACCCTCTCGGCCCGGCTTGAGTGTTGAGCGCAGCCCGCCCAGCGTGCGGTGGAAGGCGAGGTCGGCGCGCTCGAGATCCACATCGGGCCAGATCAGCTCCACCATCTCGTCCTTCGACGCGCCGCGTTCGCCTCGGTCGAAGAGGAACGCGAAGATCGCCTCTGCCTGGCGCGTGCCGGCCTTGGCGCCTCCCCACTGGCCGATGAGGGTGCCGCCGCGCTCAGCGCGCAGCGGCCCCAGCGCGAAGACGTGGATGGTCGAGGGCGGGGGAGCGGTCATGGTCAGCGCCTGGCGCAGGGCCTCGCCCTCGGACTCGAACGTGGTGCGCTCCTGCTCGAGGGTGGTAAGCGCCTCAGCCTGCTCCTCCACCCGGTCCGCGAGCCCCAGCGAGGTCGACAGGTACCCCGCCGCCAGTGAGAGGATCTCGACCTCGCGGTGCGTGAAGGGCAGCTGCGAGCGCTTCGGTCCGAAGGTCACCGTGCCCAGAGCGACACCGGCGCGCTCGAGTGGAAAGCCTACCGCCAGCGCGCTCTCCTGCGGAGCGGCGCCGTGCTGTGCCAGGCTCGCGCCCGTGGGACCTACGACCTGCGCTCCCGTGAGCCGGAACGTGCGAGTCAGGCGCTCGAGCGCCGGTTGCACCGTGCTCTCCGGTCGCTGGGCGGTCATAAGGTCGCGCCCCAGTACGCGCAGCAGCCGTGCCGACGCTGCGCGGTCACCGTCACCTCCGATCAGGGCCCGCGCCCGATTGGCGATCGGGTCGAAGAGGGCGATCGTGATCACGATGGCGAGCCCTGTGGCCACGGGGAAGTCGATCGCCAGGATCTCCTCGGAGAGGCGCTCCAATCCGACCAGCGCCGCGACATAGACAGTCAGCCCCACCCCAATCGCCACCGAGTAGCGGAACGCCTTGCCTGCCACCTCGGGCGCCAGGAAGACGCCCTGGGCGAAGACCGCGTAGGCGGCCAGGATCATCGCGAGCGTAACGAGCGAGACACCGATCCACGGGTCGGTGTCGGCCGGCCCGGGGAGGAACCGCATCACGCCACCGGCGGCGCCGACGAACACTGTGGCGACTGCGGCCACCAGCCCACGGCGCCTGGCGCGATCGCCCCCCGCCGTCCGCAGCGCAGCCGCGATCCAGATGATGGCGGCGACGAAGATGAGGATGCGCGCGGCGATCCATCCCCACCCGAAGACCTCGCCGGGCACGCCGGGGAGCTCGAAATTCGGCGGCGTCACGCTGAAGCGCTGGTCCGGGAAGAAGACTGCACCCAGCGCCAATCCTCCGCAGACGAGGTACGTGACCACCAATGCGGCGTTCTGCAGGCCTGATCGGCGTCCTTCGACGGCGAGCGACAGCGCAATGTGCAGCGTCGCCGCCGGGAGGAGGAAGGCGCCCAGGTCCTCGACCGCCTTGGCGGGCCGCAGGACGGCGGGGTCATGCGTCAGGCGCTGGACGATGATCGCCAGCGACCAGCCGACCAGGTAGAGGCACAGGAGCGAG
>JBBDNI010000011.1:0-6607 GCA_040877645.1 Chloroflexota bacterium | reverse complement strand
CAGGCAAGGTCATCCACGGCCCCGACTTGTCACTCGAGTCGCAGGACGATAACCTCCGGCACCTCGACACGAATGGGCACGGCACCTTCATGGCCGGCATCATCGCCGGCCGAGGCTCGGGCGCCGTGTCGGGCAGCTACGCAGGCGATACCACGAACTTCCTCGGCGTCGCGCCGGACGCGCGCATCGTCAGCCTCAAGGTCGGCGTCGCGGACGGCGGGGTCGACGTCTCGCAGGTCATCGCCGCCATCGACTGGGTAGTCCAGCACCGCAACGACAACGGCATGAACATCCGGGTCCTCAACCTCGCCTACGGGACCGATAGCGATCAGTCATACCTCGTCGACCCACTCTCTTTCGCCGTGGAGCAGGCATGGAAGGCCGGGATCTTCGTCGTCGTGGCCAGCGGCAACGAGGGCTATGTCTTCAAGACCGGCACGCTTACGAATCCGGCCTACGACCCCAAGATCTTCGCGGTCGGCGCATCCGACTCGATGGGGACGGCAGCAATGGGCGACGATGTGGTTGCATCCTTCTCGTCGACGGGCAGCGGCCCACGCCCCGTCGACGTCGTCGCCCCCGGGGCGCACCTCGTCAGCCTCCGGGTGCCGGGGTCCTACATCGACCAGGTGTACGGCGCCACCGGCTACGTCAGCGATGAGCTCTTCCGCGGTAGCGGCACCAGCGAGGCGGCGGCGTTCGTCTCGGGGGCCGCGGCACTCGCGATCCAGCAGCGCCCATTCCTCAGTCCGGACTCGCTGAAGAAGCTCTTCCTAAGCAGCGGCAAGGGCCTCTCCGGGTTCTCGGCCCGGAAGCAGGGGCAGGGCGAGGTCGACATGCTCAAGATGCTGGGCTCAAACACGATCATCGCCCCAAAGCAATGGAGCACCATCGATTGGTCCACGGGGGTTGGCTCCCTTGAGGGGGCTCGGGGGACCGATCACCTGACGCGTGACGGCGTGGTCCTGCAGGGCGAGATGGACATCTTCGGCCACCATTTCGACTCCCGGGCCATGGCGCTGCTGGAGGCGGCTCAAGCCAGCTGGACCGGTGGGGAATGGAACGGCAACAGCTGGAGCGGGAACTCGTGGTCCGGCAACTCGTGGTCCGGCAACTCGTGGTCCGGCAACTCGTGGTCCGGCAACAGCTGGAGCGGGAACTCGTGGTCCGGGAACAGCTGGAGCGGCGCGGGCTGGTTATGATCCAGCGTCGGCGCCGGATAACGGCCTGATAGGTCCACTCATGGCACCTCGACACGGCGGCAGGCCCCACGTTCCGAGCGCGCGGGCGGCCCGGGTACCGATCGCCATCCCTCGTTGGTCACCATGGCAAGATGACGATCGACGCCTCGGCAGCGAGCGTCGGCCAAGGTAGCCTCAGGGCCGATGACTGCCAAGCAGCCCGAGCAGGCGCCACCTCAGGCGAGGGTGTGGGCGCTCGTCGTCTTCATCGGCGGCACCGCCCTCGTCCTCGCCGCGATGGTCCTGTCGCGCGTTCAGCCGCTCGACCCGGCGTGGCGGCTGCCCTGGTGGCTGATGGCCGTTGCCTTCTGGGCCGTCGAGGCGCAGGTCATCCATTTCCACTTCCGCCGAGGCGCTCACACGTTCTCGCTCAACGAGCTGCCACTCGTGGTCGGGTTTTTCCTGGCTGCTCCGCTCGAGGTGGTGTTCGCCCAGGCGATCGGCTCGGCCGTCGCCCTCGCTGTGCATCGGCGACAGCCACCGGTCAAGCTGTCATTCAACATCGCCTCATTCGCGATCTCGTCGGTGACGGGACTGCTCGTCTTCCATGCACTCGGGTCGGGGCCATTGACGGACCCGTCCCGCTGGTTCGCCGCGTTCGTGGCCGTCGGGCTGTCGAACCTCATCGGCGTCCTGGCAGTCGCGACCGTGATCTCGATCTCGGAAGGCAGTCTGAGCATCCGCAAGCTGCGCCAGATGATCGGTGTCTCCACCGTGGTGGCTATCACCAATACGAGCATCGCACTGCTGGCCGTCATCATCATCGTGGCCGACACGCGAGCCGTCGGGCTGCTCGCCCTTCCGATCGCCACGCTTTTTCTCGGATATCGGGCCTTCATCGGCGCCCGCCAGCAGCACGAGTCGTTGGAGCTGCTGTACGAGTCGACGCGCATCCTGCAACGTACCCCCGAGCTCGATTCGGCGCTCGTCCAGCTGTTGCAGCACAGTCGGGCCATGTTCCGCGCGGAGCACGCCGAGATCGTGCTCTTCCCCTCGGCTCCGGGGGACAGCTACCTCATCACCTCGGTGGCGGAGGCGCGGACCTCGATCATGGCCGAGGCGCCGGCCGCTTCGTGGAAGCCGGTCCACCAGCATGTGGTCGAGCACGGCAAGGCGTTCCTCCTGAACACCACCTCGCTCGAGCTCGAGGACGACGGCGACGTCCGCGACGCGATGATCGCGCCGCTCGGAACCGATGAGGGAGTGATCGGCGCCATGCTGATCGCGAACCGTCTCGGCGATGTCAGCACCTTCACCGCCGAGGATCTGCGGCTCTTCGCCACCGTTGCCAACCACGCCGGTACGGCCCTCGAGAACGGGCAGCTCGAGCGATCCCTCGCCAAGCTCTCCGTCCTCCAGGACGAGCTCAAGCACCAGGCCTTCCACGATGGGCTGACCCAGCTCGCCAATCGTGGCCTGTTCGGGGAGAGCGTAAACACCCGGCTCGCCGCGACGCCGGCGGGTGCCCGGTCCGTGGTCATGTTCGTCGATCTCGACGACTTCAAGTTCGTGAACGACATGTACGGTCACCCAGCCGGGGACGCCATGCTCGTCGAGGTTGCGACCCGACTGCAGGCCTGCACCCGAGCCTCAGACCTGACCGCAAGGCTCGGTGGCGACGAATTCGCCATCCTGGTCGACGATGGCCCGGAGCTGACCAACGCGAAGCGTATCGCCGGCCGGATCGCCGAGATCCTGCGGCAGCCGTTCTCGATCGGCGACGTGCAGACCCACGTTTCGGCCAGCATCGGGATTGCCGCCGGCTCCCGAGGCGATTCCACGGAGGACCTCCTGCGCCAGGCCGATGTGGCAATGTACGGTGCGAAGGCGGGCGGCAAGGGCCGATGGGTGGTCTACAAGCCGTCGATGCTGCAGACCGTTCGCTCGCGGCACGACGTTGGCACCGAGCTGCAGCTGGCCGTCGACCGCGGAGAGTTCAAGCTCCGCTACCAGCCAATCGTCGCGCTGGAGTCGGGCAGGATCGTCGGTGCCGAGGCGCTGGTGCGCTGGAACCACCCGACCCGGGGCGAGGTCGGGCCCGACGAGTTCATCGGGACGGCGGAGGAGAACGCGATCATCGTCCCGATCGGGCGATGGGTCCTGGCCGAGGCGTGTCGTGAGGCGGCCGCGTGGCGCCAGCAGGACGCCGCAGCGGCCCCGTGGGTGGCCGCCAACCTCTCCGCGCGGCAGCTGCTGCATCCCACCTTGCTCGATGACGTGAGCGCCGCGCTCGCCGCATCCGGCCTCCCGCCGGCAAGCCTCGTGCTGGAGGTCACCGAGAGCGTGCTGCTGCATGACGCCGATGCCGCCATCGAGGTGCTCGGCAAGCTGCGGGAGCTCGGGATCCAGATCGCCCTCGACGACTTCGGCACCGGCTACTCCTCCCTGAGCTACCTGCATCGCTTCCCGATCGACATCCTCAAGATCGCGCAGGGCTTCGTCGACGTCGACGACGCCAACGACGAGCGCTGGATCCTGGCCCGGGCGATCATCTCGCTCGGCAAGGCGCTCGGCCTCACCGTCATCGCCGAGGGGGTCGAGCGGCGGGCCCAGGTCCAGCGGCTCAAGGCCGCCGGCTGCGAGTTCGCCCAGGGCTTCTTCTTTGCCCGGCCACTGCACGGCGAGACCCTGGCCGCCGAGTTCGCTCGCGACAACGCCCAGCGCCTCGGCTCGGACCGCATGGCCCGCTCGGTCGAATCGGAGATCCAGGCGGCCTGAGCGCTCGGGCGGTACCCTTCGCACATGCGCTACGCCCTGATGACGGAGCCCCAGCAGGGGCTCGGCTACACGGACGTGCTGGCCCTCGCGCGGGCCGCCGAGACCGCCGGGCTCGAGGCATTCTTCCGTTCAGACCATTACGGATCGTTCGCGGGTCCGCCCGATGGAGCGACCACCGATGCCTGGGCGACGCTGGCCGGCCTGGCTCGCGACACGACCACCATCCGGATCGGCTCGCTGGTATCGCCGGTCACGTTCCGCATCCCGGGGAGCTTCGCCAAGGTCGTCGCCACCGTCGACGAGATGAGCGGCGGGCGCGTGGAGGTCGGGATGGGCGCGGGCTGGAACGACGAGGAGCACGAGCAGCTTGGCATTCCGTTCCCATCGCTGAAGGAGCGGTACGACCGCTTCGAGGAGGCGCTGGCCATCGTCCACGGCCTGTGGGCCGAGCCGGACGGGTGGGGCTTTGCCGGCCAGCACTGGCAGGTGCGGAACGCGCGCCTTCGGCCACGGCCGACCTTCTCCGGACAGCGCCACCCGCACCTGATCCTGGGTGGTGACGGGGGACCCCGGCTCGCCCGGCTGGTAGCGACATGGGCAGATGAATTCAACCGGAGCTCGGCGACGCCCGCCCGACTTCGCGAGGCGTACGGGCGCCTGGCCGCGGCCTGCGCCGACGCCGGTCGCGACCCCGATACGGTCGTCCGCTCGGCCATGGTGGGCGTGTTGGTGGCCGAGACGGAGCGCGAGCTGGAGGATCGCGTGCGCGAGCAGGCGGCGTTCCTTGGCGACGGCGGCGAGGACGCCGATGCCTGGCTGACCGAGCGCCTCGGGCGCTGGATCATCGGCACACCCGACGCGGCGCGGGAGCAGATCGAAGCGTTTGGAGCGGCCGGCGCGCAACGGATCATGCTCCAGGACTTCCTGCCGTTCGACCTCGACATGGTGGCGCTGCTGGGACGCATCGCCGCCGGCTGACCCTCTGCGGGGTGGCCGGCGGCCCTTTGCGCTACACTCCGGCAACGGCGCGCCCGCGGAGCCATCACATGGCCGAGCCGCCGAACGAGACGACCAAGAACCCGCGCCATCGCGGCGCGATCATCGCCCATACGGGCTCCAACCACCGGAGGAGCCGATGCCTGAATTCACTGTCGTCGTGGCGGCGGTCGCCGCCCTGATCGCGGGGATCGCCATCGGATACCTGGCGCGCCGCTTCCTGGCAGCCGGCAGCGTGAAACACGCCGAGGGCTACGCCGAGCGGCTCATGGCCGAGGCGCGTGCAAAACAGAAAGAGATCGTCCTTGAGGGGAAGGACGACGCCCTCAAGGCGCAGCGTGCCGCCGAGGAGGAGGCCCGTGAGAAGCGCGCCGACCTCCAGCGCCAGGAGCGCCTCCTCCTCGATCGGGCCGAAGGGCTGGATCGCAAGGTCGAGTCGCTCGAACGCCGCGAAGCAGGGTTCGAGGAGCGCCAGCGCGAGGTCGATGCCGAGAAGGAGCGCCTCGCCGAGCTGCAGCAGCGCCAGATCATCGAGCTCGAGCGGGTCAGCGGCCTGACCGCCGTCGAGGCACGCCACAGCCTGATCCAGCAGATCGTGGACGAAGCCGAGGCAGAGGCGCATCAGAAGGTTCGCGAGATCGAGCACCGCGCCACGGAGGAGGGCGATGAGCGCGCACGGCGGGTGCTGACCACTGTCATGCAGCGCATCGCCGCCGACCACACCTCAGAGGCCACCGTCACGGTCGTGCCGCTGCCCAGCGAAGAGATGAAGGGCCGCATCATCGGGCGTGAGGGGCGCAACATCCGTGCCCTGGAGCAGGCGACCGGGGTCGACCTGATCATCGACGACACGCCCGAGGCGGTGGTGCTGTCCGGCTTCGATCCCGTCCGTCGGGAGGTGGCACGCATGGCGCTCACCAAGCTCATCAGCGACGGCCGCATCCATCCCGGCCGGATCGAGGAGACCGTGGCCAAGTGCCGCGCCGAGATCGAGGTCGTGATGCGCCAGGCGGGGGAGCAGGCCGCCTACGACACGGGCGTGCCGGGCCTGCATCCCGAGCTGATCAAGCTGCTCGGACGGCTGAAGTATCGGACCAGCTACGGGCAGAACGTGCTGAACCACTGCGTCGAGACCGGCCGGCTGGCCGGCATGCTGGCCGCGGAGATCGGTGCCAACATCGCCGAGTCCAAGAAGGGCGGCCTCCTGCACGACATCGGCAAGGCAATCGACCACGAGGTCGACGGGCCGCACGCCATCATCGGCGGCGACATCGCCAAGCGCTACGGCGTCAACCCGGTCGTCTGCAACTGCATCGCCGCCCATCACCAGGAAGTCGAGCAGGAGTCGACCGAGGCGACGGTGGTCCAGATCGCCGATGCGATCAGCGCCTCGCGGCCCGGTGCCCGCGGCGAGTCGCTCGACAACTACATCAAACGCCTCGACGACCTGCAGCAGATCGCGCTCGCCTTCCCGGGAGTGGAACGCTGCTACGCCATCCAGGCCGGGCGCGAGATCCGGATCCTGGTCCGCCCCGAGGAGATGGACGACACGGCCTCCAGCCGTCTGGCCCGGGACGTGGTCAAGAAGATCGAGGAGCAGCTCCAGTATCCCGGCCAGATCAAGGTGACCGTGATCCGCGAGACGCGCGCGG
>JBBDNI010000010.1:0-6629 GCA_040877645.1 Chloroflexota bacterium | reverse complement strand
GGTATACGATGGAGCCGATGCAGGCGCTCCCGCCCGACGCCGAGCCCCGCCCTGTCCTCCTGGATGTCGACACCGGGATCGACGACATGGTGGCCCTGCTCATTGCCGCCACCGCGCCGGAGCTGAACCTGCGCGGCGTGACCTGCGTCGCCGGCAACGTCGAGATCCATCATGTGGCGCGCAACACCGGCAAGATCCTGCGCATGGTCGGCCGCGGTGACGTGCCGGTCAGCGTCGGGGCGGCGCGACCGCTGCACCGACGGCTGCGCACCGCACCCGACACGCACGGCCCGACCGGCACGGGCTACGTCGAGCTGACCGGGGAGGATCCCGAACTCGGCTCGACCGACTACACGGCTGTCCCGGCGCCGCGCTACATCGGCGCGCACATCAAGCGACACCCCGGCGAGCTGACCGTGGTAGCGCTCGGACCACTCACCAACCTGGCGGCCGCGACCCTGAATGGGGTCGACCTGGCGGGCGGCCTGCGCGAGGCGATCTGGATGGGCGGCGCGGTCGAGGAACGCGGCAACACAACCGAGACGGGCGAGTGGAATGCCTGCGTCGATCCCGAGGCGGTCGAGGCGTGCCTGGCCGCCGGCGCCCTGTCACGCATCTTTCCTCTCGACGCGACCCAGGACCTGATCTTCACCCTCGACGACCTGGACGGCCTGCCCGATACCTACCTCGCCGCCATCGTCCGCGACGCGATCCGCTTCTACGTCGCGTTCCATCGCGAGGCGGATGGCGTGGACGGCTGCTACCTGCACGACCCGGTGACCCTCATCGGGTCGCTCCTGCGGCCGGACCTGGTGACCGAGTCGATCACCCAGCCGCTGGCCTGCGACACGAGCTCCGACGCCCACCTGGCCGGCAGCCTGTACCGTTCGGAGGACACTGCCCGACGGCCGGTCGAGGTCGCCATGGCGATCGATCCCGAACCGATGAAGGCCGAGCTGCTGGCGCGCCTGGCGCGCGCCGTGGCCGACCCAAGCTGAAGGAGGAGGAGTCCGATGTTCCTACGCTGGATCGTGGCCCTGGTCGTCCTGCTGGCGGTGACCTTCGGTGGGGTAGCGGTGATCGGCAACTTCTCGGGCGACGACGCCAACGGCAGCTGGGCCCTGGTGACGGCCATCGGGGTGCTGGCCGCCCTGGTCGCCTATGCCCTGGTCGAGTACGCCCAGACCCGCAAGCTCTCGTCGATCGCGGCGCAGTTCGATACCCGCACGATCGTGCTGATCCCGTTCGCCATCGCCATCAACATCATCCTGGGGCAGGCGGTCGCCTCCGCCCTCAAGGTCCCGATCTACCTCGACAGCGTGGGCACCATCCTGGTCGGGGCGCTGGCCGGCCCGATCGCAGGAGCGGTCACCGGCTTCCTGGCCAACACGCTGTGGACCTACGTGGTCCCGCCCCCGTTCCACAGCGACTTTGCCGCGCCATTCGCGATCGTGGCCGCCGTGATCGGCCTGATGGCAGGGGCGTTCGGCCGATTCGGCTGGCTCCGCCCACGGCTCAATCGCAGCTACACGCAGCTCTTCCTTGGTGCGGTGGTGACGCTGGCCATCATCGGCGGCATGAGCTACCTGGCCTACCTCGGCTACACCGCCATCATCGGCGAGGCGGGATTGGAGGTCGCCAGCGAGAACGGCCTGTTCGTTGCCCTCGGCTGGCTGGCGCTGGCGCTCGTCGCGCTGACCGGGGTAGGCCTGGTTGCGCTCCTCTTCGTGCGTCGTGACCTGACCGCAGCCTACGTGGTTGTCGCTGGGTTGATGACCGGCATCATCGCCGCGCTGATCAGCGCCCCGATCTCGGCCAACCTCTTCGGCGGCGTGACGGGGGCCGGAACCGACTTCCTGGTGGCAGCCTTCCGCCAGGCCGGCGTGGACGTTGGCGCCGCCACCACCGGTCAAGGGCTGATCAGCGACCCGATCGACAAGATCACGACCTTCTTCGTGGTGTACGTCGTGCTGAGCGCCATGGCGCGGGGCGCCATCGCGCGCTTCCCGCAGGGCGAGCGGCTGATCGAGGACGCACCGGGCGGAGGAACGGCCCCAGGAGTGACCGCCTGAGCGACGAGCGGTTTGATGCCCTTCAGCTGGGTCGACCCGGCGCGACACCGTTTCACCGGCTCAACCCGCTCACTCGGCTGACCCTGGCCATCGCCACCGCCGTGGCCGCGGTCGCGGTCGGTGGCGTGGCTGGTCCCACGGCACTCGCGGTCGTTGCCGTGCTGCTGCCGGCGGCCATCGCCGGGGTGCTCGGGCGGCTGCTGCGCACCTCACTGCTGCTCAGCCTGCCGATCGCGATCAGCGCGCTGCTGATCAACGTCTTCTTCTTCCCCGGCGGCGCCACGCTGCTCTTCTCGCTCGGCCCGATCCACGCCTCGGCCGAGGGTCTCGCGTTCGCCAGCGAGGTGCTGGCCAGGATCCTGACCATCAGCGGGGCGATCACCCTCTTCTACCTGACCACCCCCGCGGCGGAGCTGGTGGTCGACCTGGAGCACCGGGGTGTGTCGCCGCGGATCGCGTTCGTGACGCTGGCATCGGTGCAGACGGTGCCTGCCATGGTCGAGCGGGCAGCCACCATCACCGCGGCTCAACGGGCGCGAGGACTGGACACCGAGGGCTCGATCTGGCGTCGCCTGCGAGGCGTGCTCCCGCTCGCCGGTCCGGTCCTGCTTGGTTCGATCGCCGAGGTCGAGGAGCGCAGCATGGCGCTCGAGGCGCGGGGCTTCACTCGCCCCGGCCGACGAACGCTCCTTTGGTGGCCGCCCGACTCCCGCCCCCAACAGCTGGCCCGATGGCTGCTCGTGCTCGCCGTGCCAATGGTCATCGCGGCGCGGGCGCTCGGCTGGCTGGCCTGGCTCCGCTGATGCTGACCCTCGAGGCTATCGGCTACCGCTACGCCGGGGCACGGAGCCAATCGCTGAAGGAGGTGAACCTGGAGCTGCGCGACGGCGAGGTGCTCGGGCTGGTCGGTGCCTCCGAGTCCGGCAAGACGACCCTCTGCCTGGTCGCCTCAGGCCTGGCGCCGCGCACCGTCGGGGGGACGCTCACCGGTCGTGTGCTCCTTGACGGGGAAGATGTCGCGCCACTGGCGATGCATCAGCTCGCCGCGCTGATCGGGATCGCCTTCGACCGGCCCGCCACGCAGCTATCGGGTGTGGCCACCACGGTCTACGAGGAGGTCGCCTTCGGACCGATGAACCTGGCGCTGCCGCGTTCCGAGGTGATCGCTCGCACCAATGAAGCGCTCGACGCCCTGCGGATCGAGGCGCTCGCCGACCGCGACCCGGCCCGACTCTCCGGCGGCCAGCAACAGCTCGTCGCGATCGCCGGGCTGCTGGCCCTGCGTCCGGCGCACCTGATCCTCGACGAGCCGACGGCACAGCTCGACCCGGCCGGGACGGTCATGGTCGCCGACGCGCTCGCGCGGCTGGCCACCGATGGCGCCTCGATCCTCGTCACCGAGCACAAGACCGATCTGCTCACCCGGATCTGCTCGCGGGTGGTGGCCCTGTACGCCGGACGGGTCGTGCTGGATGGCCCGGCGGACGACATCCTTGGCGATCCGCGCCTCCCCGAGCTGGGCATTGCTTCCCCATCGGCCGCTCGGCTGCGGCGCGCCGCACGAAGCGCGGAGATGCCCTCGCCGGCGCTCGCCCGCCTTGACACCGAGCTGGCTCGATGACCGACCTCGCCCTCGATCAGGTCGGCTACCGATACCCGGGCGCCCGCGACCTTGCCCTTGACGGCATCGACCTGCGCATCGCCACTGGCGAGCGAGTCGCGCTGGTCGGTCAGAACGGCAGCGGCAAGACGACGCTGGTGAGGCATCTCAACGGCCTGCTGCGGCCCACAACAGGGCGGGTCCTGCATGACGGAGCTGACGTGCGGCCCCGGACCGTCGCCCAGCTGGCGCGCTCGGTCGGCCTCGTCTTCCAGGACCCCGATCGTCAGATCTTCTCCGGCAGTGTCCGCGCCGAGGTCGAGTTCGGGCCGCGCAACCTGAGCCTCCGCGGTGCGGAGCTGCACGCGGCTGTCGACGACGCCATCACCGCAGTCGGCCTCGGGGACGAGAAGGGAACCAACCCCTACGACCTGGGCGCCTCGCGGCGCAAGCTGCTGGCGCTCGCATCGGTCCTGGCCATGCGCACGCCGGTCCTGGTCCTGGACGAGCCAACGACCGGACAGGATCTGCGCGGCGTCGAGATCGTGCGCCAGGTGATCGACGAGGCCAGCGCCGCGGGGCGAACCGTGATCGCCATCAGCCACGACATGGAGTTCGTGGCGGCTGCATTCGACCGCGTGGTCGTCATGCGCGGGGGGCGGATCCTCCTGGACGGTGCGCCGTCCACGGTTTTCGCCGAAGGTGCCTGGGAAGCGCTGCGCTCGTCCTACCTGGAACCACCGCTGGCCGCCATCGCCGGCGCGCGACTAGGGCTCGGCTCGACGCCGACCGACGGAGCGCTGCTCAGCGCCCTCGGGGG
Organism: Chloroflexota bacterium; assembly: GCA_040877645.1. Lineage (GTDB taxonomy): Bacteria > Chloroflexota > Limnocylindria > QHBO01 > QHBO01 > CF-167. Next base: position 2,137 of record JBBDNI010000010.1, on the reverse strand, counting down.
ATCGGCTCCCTAGAAGCCCGGCGGTGCCGGGAGCGGATTTCCCTCGGCATCGACCCGCTCCTCCGGCGGGAGCTCGTCCCGGTGGCGTCGGCCACCGGTGGGACCGGGGATCGGCTCAGCCATGACCGAGTGGGGCACCTCGTCCAGCCGTTGCTCGATGCCGCGCAGGCCAAGGTGCCGCAGGGCAGCGCCGAAGCGGTCGACGAAGGCGGGATCGCGCAGCAGGCCGAAGGTGAGGGACGCATGTGCGCGCATCAGCAGCTCGATCCCGCGCACCGCCTCCGGCACGTTGACCTGGTTGAGGCCCAGCTGGGACTCGAGGAGGTCCAGGCCCCGATTTGCCTCGCGGCGGGCTCGCGTGGTGAAGTGCGGCGTGCGATTGGCCAGCACACGCGCCCGATACAGCGCGGCGCGTGCCAGCGAGGTGCGATCGCCGGGAACCGGAGAGGCCATGGACCGAATCTTACGCGGCGAAGACGGCTGGCAGGAAGCGATCGCCGATGCCCTGACGCGAGCCACGCGGCCCATCGCCGCCGATCCTCGCTTCGCGCCGCGCGACGCGACGGGTCGCGCGAACCTGGATCGGTACGACCGCTCCGGCTTCCCACCCGCGCGCGCTGCAGCGACCCTGCTGCTGGTGTACCCCGACCAGGATGGTGAGCTGCATGTGCCGCTCACCGTCCGCCACCCCGACCTGCGCGAGCACGCCGGGGAGGTGTCGCTGCCCGGCGGGACGGTGGATGCCGCGGACGCATCGCACCAGGCGACCGCCCTGCGCGAGGCGTGGGAGGAGGTGGGCGTCGACCCCGCCGCGGTGCGGATCGCCGGCGTGCTGGACGACATCTGGATCCCGGTCAGCAACTTCGAGCTTCGGCCATTCGTCGGGACGGCCGACGTGCGCCCGGCGCTGACGCCGCACACCGACGAGGTCGCCGAGATCGTCGAGGTGCCGCTGCGCCACCTGGTGGCCGACGGCTCGGTCAGCGAGGAGCTGATCGAAGGACCCGGATGGGTCCTGCGCGCCGCCGTCTATCGCTGGGAGGGGCATCGCATCTGGGGAGCCACCGCGCGGACACTGGCCATGTTCGCTTCGGTCCTGCGGGAGGCCGATACCCCGCGTTGAGTGGAGCGCGAGCGCCCTAGCGGCGCGTCTGCACCGTGGTGCGGGCCTCGCGCAGGAGCGCGAGGAGCGCCGCGTGATGCGGTGCCGGCGCGGCAACGATGCTCAGCCGCGGCGCCCGCTTGGCGACGTTCCACCACGGACCGCCGTACAGGTCGGTCACCGTCGCGCCGGCCCGTTCCGCGATCAGGCCCGCGGCGGCGATATCCCAGTGCGACAGGCCGCCGTTCTGGACGAGCGCATCGAAGCGTCCGCCTGCCACATACGCCAGCGCCAGCGAGGCGCTGCCCATCCGGCGCGAGATCCGGATCTCGTGTGCCACCCGCCGTTCGCGGGCGATCCCGCCGCGGCCGATGATGGCCAGGCTGACCACGAAGTCACCGAGCTGCTCCTTGGTCGAGGCGCGCACCCGCGCGCCATTCAGGGTGGCCGGGCCATCGGCGGTGGCGGCATACAGGTCGCCCCGCAGCGGGTCGAAGATGACGCCGACCGCCGGGCTCCCCGCCTCGATGAGGCCGATCGAGACGCAGAAATAGGGGATTCCGTTGGCATAGTTGACCGTCCCGTCGAGCGGATCGATGACCCACGTTCGCCGGCTCCAACGTCCCCGCGCCGGGCCGGCCGCGGGCCGCCCCCCATCGCTGCGCTCGTGGCGTCCCGACTCCTCGGCCAGGATGGCGTCGGCGGGAAACCGCCCGCGGATCGCCTCGATCACCAGCGCCTCGCTGGCGTAGTCGACGTCGGTCACGACGTCGCGTTTGCTCTTGCGATCGACGCGGCCGACCCGTTCGTAGCTGGCGGCGAGCAGCTCGCCCGCGCGCCCGGCAAGGTGGACCGCGAACTCGAGGTCAGCGTCGTGGGCGGTCGACATGGGTGGGATGCTACCGGAGCCTGCGCTACCCTATCGGGCGTGCCACAGATCCACGTCCGCGCCGAGCCCGGCGACTTCGCCCCGCTGGTCCTGCTGCCGGGCGACCCGAATCGCGCCCGCCGGATCGCCGAGCGCTTCGACGGCGG
>JBBDNI010000009.1:0-6702 GCA_040877645.1 Chloroflexota bacterium | reverse complement strand
TGATGCAGACACTGGCCTACGGCCTGAACTTCACGCGCGTGAATTCGGCGGTCCAGAACATCGTGGCAGGCATCGTCCTGGTCGTGGCGGTGGGGTTCGACACCTACAACCGTCGTCGCCAGGCATAGTCGCATGGAGAACTGGTGATGACCGTCACTGCCAGGGCGCCGCTGGTGGAGATGCGCAACATCCGCGTCTCGTACGGGGGCGTGCATGCGGTGGACGACGTGACCGTCGACCTCGACGCGGGCGAGGTGATGGGTGTCGTGGGCGGCAATGGCGCCGGCAAGTCGACGCTCATGCGGGCGCTCTCCGGGGCTCGCAAGGCGGACTCGGGAGAGATCCTGATCGATGGGGAGATCGCAACTATCGCCAATCCGCGCGATGCCAAGGCGTATGGGATCGAGACGATCTATCAGACGCTGGCGCTGGCCGACAACCTTGACGCTCCCGCCAACCTGTTCCTCGGTCGCGAGCTGACGACGCGCTTGGGAGACCTCGACGACTCGGCCATGGAGGACCAGACCCGCAAGGTGATGGGCCGGTTGAACCCCAATTTCACCCGGTTCAGCACCGCCGTCTCATCGCTCTCGGGCGGACAGCGCCAGGCCGTGGCCATTGCGCGGGCCGTCCACTTCAACGCACGCATCATGATCATGGACGAGCCGACGGCGGCGCTCGGCCCGGCCGAGACCGCGCAGGTGCGCGATCTGATCCGGCAGCTGAAGGCCGAGGGGATCGGCATCTTCCTGATCAGCCATGACATCCATGACGTGTTCGACCTTTCCGACCGCATCAGCGTCATGTACCACGGCAAGATCGTGGACACCGTCAACAAGGCCGACGTCACGCCGGACCACGTGCTGGGCATGATCATCCTGGGCAAGAAGCCGGCCGAGGTGACCCAGAAGGAGCTGGCGCAGCTCGAGCTGCGCGGCTGACGCTCCGCCGCTCAGACTCGTCGGAAGGAAGGCGCCAGGGCCGGGTACAGATCGCGGTAAGCCGCGTGCGCGGCCGCATACGCAGACCGCCGCGCGCCGGGCGCGGCCGCTGGCGTGGTTCGCACGACCTCGGCCACCGCGGCGGGCACGTCCGGGAACCAGCCGGCCCCGACCGCGGCCAGGATCGCGGCGCCGAACGCTGCCCCCTCGGTGGTGGAGGTCGTCACCAGCTCCGCATCGAGGATGTCGGCCAGGATCTGCCGCCACACGGGGCTGGCGAGGCCACCACCTGAGGCACGAATCTGGGCGGGGCGCGGCATGCCGGCGGCGAGCATCAGGTCCAGACCGTCGCGAAGCCCAAACGCCACGCCTTCGAGGACCGCGCGGGTCATATGGCGGCGGTCGTGCTGCACAGTGAGGCCGACGAAGGCTCCGCGGGCGAGCGGATCGGGGTGAGGACTCCGCTCCCCGGTCAGGTATGGCAGGAAGAAGAGCCCATCCGCAGCGGCATCGACGCCCTCCGCTGAGGCAGCAACCTCACTGAAGGCCTCGCCCGGGGCCAGCGCGTCCCGGAACCAGCGCAGGCTGCCACCCGCCGACAGCATCACCGACATCAGGTGCCAGCGGCCCGGGACCGCGTGGCAGAAGGCGTGGACCCGGCCACGCGACTCGTGCAGCGGTGCGTGGGTGGTCGCGAAGATGACGCCTGACGTCCCGAGCGACAGGGCCACCGTCCCCTCTGCCACCACGCCCACGCCAACCGCGTTGGCGGCCTGGTCTCCGCCCCCCGCCACGACGCGCGTGCCCTCGCGCAGCCCGGTTGCCTCGGCAGCCGCCCGTGTCAGGGTGCCCGTCACCTCGGGACCCTCGAAGGTCGGCGGGAAGCAGGCCGGGTCGAGGCCGAGGGCGGCCAGTATCTCCGGGGACCAGGTGCGTTCAGCGAGGTCGAACAGGATCGTCCCCGACCCATCGGCCTTGTCTATCGCGTAGTCGCCGGTCAGCCGATGGCGCAGGTAGTCCTTGGGCAGCAGGACGTGAGCGAGCCTGGCCCAGGTGTCGGGCTCGTGACGCCGAACCCAGAGCAGCTTCGGCGCGGTGAAGCCGGTGATCGCATCGTTTCCGGTGGTCGCGATCAGCTGCTCCCGCCCGACAACGGCCCGGATCTCGTCGCACTCGGCGGCGGTGCGCTGATCGTTCCACAGGATCGCCGGGCGAAGGACCGCTCCTGCGGCATCGAGCAGGACGGCGCCATGCATCTGCCCGGTCAACCCGACGACCTCGACGTCGGCGCCGCTGGCGCGTGCCGCGGTGAGCGCCGCCCGGATCGCCGTCTGGGCCGCCTCCCACCAGGCGGCCGGGTCCTGCTCGCTCCAGAGCGGCTGCGGCCTCGAAACGCCGTACTCCGCGATGCCCATCCCGCACAGGCTCCCAGCAGGATCGATGAGCACCGCCTTCGTCGCCGTGGTGGAGACGTCAATGCCCAGGGCGAGGCCCATCGGCTCAGTCCGACGCGCCGTCGTCGGCAGGCGCGTCAACCTCCCAGATCGCCTGGTTCACGAGGTTCTCGAAGACCTCCTGCTGGCCGGAACGCGGCGTTGGGTCGATCTCGCCGCTCAGCACTCGCGTGGCGAGGACCTCGAGCGGGGACCCTTCCAGCAGGATCGCCTTGCCGAGATCGCCGGTCCAGCCCGCGTAGCGGGCTTCGCGGAGTCGCTCGATGCTCCCCTTCTCGATCATCCCCGCGGCGGCCAGCAGTGCCCGCGCCAGGGTGTCCATGCCGCCGATGTGCGCGTGGAAGAGGTCGGTCCGATCCAGGCTCTGGCGCCGCAGCTTTGCGTCGAAGTTGAAGCCGCCGGTCGTGAGCCCACCAGAGCGCAGGATCTCGTACAGGGCCAGCGACAGCTCGTCGACCGAGTTCGGGAACTGGTCGGTATCCCAGCCATTCTGGTAGTCGCCCCGGTTGACGTCGATGCTGCCGAAGATGCCCAGCGCGACCGCCTGGGCGACCTCGTGGTGGAAGCTGTGGCCGGCCAGGGTGGCGTGGTTGGCTTCGAGATTGACGCGGTACTGGCTCTCGAGCCCATGGCGCGCCAGGAAGCCGTAGACCGTCGCCGCGTCGTAGTCGTACTGGTGCTTGGTCGGCTCCTGAGGCTTCGGCTCGATCAGCAGCGTGCCCTTGAAGCCGATGCGCTGCTTATGCTCGGCCACCAGTCCGAGGAATCGCGCGAACTGCTGCTCCTCGCGAGCCAGGTCGGTGTTGAGCAGGGTCTCGTAGCCCTCGCGCCCGCCCCACAGCACGTAGTTGGCGCCGCCGAGGCGGTGGGTCGCCTCGAGCATGACCTTCACCTGCGCCGCGGCATAGGCAAAGACCTCGGGATCGGGGTTGGTGGCCGCACCGGCCGCGTACCGGGGGTGGCTGAACAGGTTGGCGGTGCCCCACAGCAGGCGCACTCCGGTCCTGGTCATGTGCGCCTGGGCCTCTTCGACGATGGTCGCCAGGTTGGCGGCCGACTCCGCGAAGGTTCGTCCCGCGGGCGCCAGGTCCCGATCGTGGAAGCAGAAGAACGGCACCCCGAGCTTGTCGAAGAACTCGAAGGCCGCCTCGAGCTTGGCACGGGCAGCGATCATCGGGTCGAGGCGCGGGTCGAGCCAGGGTCGATCGAAGGTTCCACTGCCGAAGACGTCGGATCCCGGCCAGTTGAACGAGTGCCAGGCGCAGACGGCGATCCGGAGGTGGTCCTCCATGCGCTTACCGAGGACCAGCCGATCCGGCTGGTAGACCTTGAACGAGAGCGGATCGTCCGAGTGGATGCCCGCGAACGGAATGCGGCCGGGAACGTCGGGGAAGAAGTCCTGGCTCATGTCGACCTCATCATGATCGCTCCACCTGGCGACGTCCCTGGAGGGATCGGATCAGGGTCACGTCATCGGCGTATTCGAGGTCCCCGCCGACCGGCAGGCCCCGCGCAATGCGCGACACGAGCGGGACGTGCGGAGCGAGCAGGTCCGCAAGGTACATCGCCGTCGCCTCGCCCTCGAGGTTCGGGTTGGTGGCGAGGATCACCTCCTCGACCCCGCCGGCAGCCACGCGAACGATGAGCTCGCGAGCCCGGATCTGGTCGGGGCCGATGCCGTCGATCGGACTGATCGCCCCGTGCAGGACGTGGTAGCGGCCGCGGAACTCCCCGGTCCGGTCGATGGCCAGCACGTCGAGCGGCTCCTCCACCACGCAGATGCGGGTCGCGTCCCGGCGATCATCGGAGCAGAAGGCGCAGGGGTCGACGCCCGCATCGGTGATGTTGCAGCAGGTGGAGCAGTAGGCCACGTCCTCCTTGACCGATACGAGGGCGGCGGCCAGGCCGCGGGCCTCATCGGCGGGGGCACGCAGCATGTGGTACGTCAGCCGCTGCGCGGTCTTGCGCCCCACGCCGGGCAGCTTGCTGAACTCCTCGATCAGGCGCGCGACCGGCGCGATCAGGCCGCTCACCCCGCGAGACTCAGCGCAGGCCCGGAAGGCCGGGCAGGCCCATGCCACCGGCCAGCGACGCCATCCGATCCCGCTCCAGCTCCTTGCTGCGCGCAATCGCGTCGTTGATGGCGGCCATGACCAGGTCCTGCAGCATCTCGACCTCGGCCGCGTCGACGGCCGCCGGATCGATCTCGATGTGGCGTACCTCCTGCGCGCCGGTGATCACGACCTTGACGGCGCCGCCGCCGGCCGTGGCCTCAAGGGTCGTGTCGCGCAGCTCGGCCTGGACCTGGGCCATCTGGGTCTGCATCTGCTGCGCCATCTTGGCGATCTGACCAATGTTCACGGGTGGGCTACTCCTGCGTTTGCTCAGTGGACTTCGGGAGCGTCGACCAGCTCACCGCCGGTGATCCGCAGAACCCCCTCCAGCAGAGCCAGACCGTCGGCATCCGCGGGGTCGCGTACGATCGCCTCGGCCATCGTGAGCGGTTCGAGCTCTACGTTGCTGGCGACGCACTGGATCGCCCAGCTGCCACCGAGGACCAAGGTCAACAGCTGCTCGATCGCGGGCGCGCGGGTGGCAGCCTTGGCGCGCATGAAGCCGCGCTCCTCGGGGAAAGCCAGGGTCAGCTTGGCCCCATCGACGGCGATGGGACGGCACTCCCGCAGAAGCGGCTTGATCGCCGGTGCGGCGCGCTGGACCACCTCGCCCCACCGGGATCGGACGCCCGCCACCTCGGTCGGCGGCGGCTCCTCGGCGGGTGCAGTGGCCGGGTCGTCGGCGGGGCCGATGGCCGCTGCCCGGCTGGCCGGCGGCGCAGCGGGTGCCTCCCGTGGAGGAACAGCAACCTGCGCCGGCTTCGACTCTGTCGCGGGCGACGGCAAGGCGGGCTCAACCCTGGCCGCCGGCGCAGGCTCCCTCGCCGGGGCGGGCGATTCGACAGCGAGAAGCTCCAGCGCGAGTCGCGCCCTCCCCTCCCGGGCACCGACCGTGGCCGCGTCGGCCAGGGTGCGCAGCATCGCCGCCAGGCGGAGCGCCATGGGCGGATCCGCCGCGGACCGCAGCAGGCGGCGGCGTGTCTCGCCCTCAGCCTGGGAGGCCACCTGTCCCATGTCACGACCGACATCGGCCAGCGCCTCGATGCGATCCAGGGCGACCGCAGCATCGCCGGCAAGATAGGCATCCACCAGTGCGCGGATCTCGGCCTCGTCGGCGAGGCCGACCGCCTCGCGTACGGCATCGGCGCTGATCCGGTCTCCGGCGAACGCCAGCACCTGGTCAAGCAGCGACTCCGCGTCTCGCATGCCCCCGTCCGCCAGCTCGCCGATCAGGTGGAGCGCGTCACCATCGGCGGTGGCGCCCTCGGCCTGCACGATGCGCGCCAGCTTGGCGGCGATCAGCGCGACCGAGATGCGGCGGAAGTCGAAGCGCTGGGTGCGGCTGATGACGGTTGCCGGCACCTTGTGGGTATCGGTCGTGGCGAGGATGAAGACGACGTGTGGCGGCGGCTCCTCGATCAGCTTGAGCAGCGCGTTGAACGCGTGTGCGCTGAGCATGTGGACCTCGTCGATGATGTACACCCGGCGTCGCAGCTCGGCTGGCGCGGTGAGCGCTCGCATCACCAGGTCGCGGGCGTCCTCGACCAGGCCGTGGCTGGCCGCGTCGATCTCGATGACGTCCATCGCCCGTCCTTCGCGGATCGAGGTGCAGGCTGGGCATGTGTCGCATGGCTCGCCATCGGCTCCGCGCTGCGTGCAGTTGATGGCCTTGGCCAGGATGCGGGCGGTCGAGGTCTTGCCCGTGCCGCGCGGACCGACGAAGAGGTAAGCATGCGCGACCTTGTCGTGTGCCACGGCATTGCGCAGGGTGGCGACGATCGGATCCTGTCCGATCACCTCCACGAAGCGCTGGGAGCGCCAGCGCCGATAGATGGCGGATGGCTCGGGAAACGCGGCGGCTGCGGGTTCGACCATGGCCTCCTTACCGTACACCGAACGGCGGCCCGGTCGCGGTTGCAGTCGCTCCGTCGGGTTCGATGAAGTGGCCGTGCACCCGGCGTCGATCGACGGTCTCCGCACACGCGAACATCATCCGGCTCCAGCCAGGTCGCCCCATGGCACCCGAAGGCGGTCGCTTACCGCTGCTTCCTTCCGGACCTGACGGGGTTCACGGACCCTCGCTGCATGGGACCCGACTCTCAACGTCGGTCGATGTCGTGGGAGGCGAAGGCTGATCGGCCTCGGCCGGGGATTCAGTCCCGCTGTAGCGGATTGCGGGTGCAGGGCACCGCT
>JBBDNI010000008.1:0-6883 GCA_040877645.1 Chloroflexota bacterium | reverse complement strand
GGTCGACCTGACCGTCGAGCTCACCACGCCGGCATGCCCGCTGAAGGCGAAGATCGAGTCGGACATCGTCGACGGGCTCGCCGCGCTCGGGGCAACGACCGTCAAGGTCGACTGGGCAAGCAATGTCAAGCGCTCCTTCGGTGGCCCCGCGGCGGATCTCATCCCCGGTGTCAAGAACACGATCGCGGTGGCCTCGGGCAAGGGTGGGGTGGGCAAGACGACCGTCGCGGTGAATCTCGCGGTGAGCCTCGCCCGTGACGGTGCCCGCGTCGGCCTCCTCGACGCCGACATCACCGGACCGAACGTGCCGCTCATGATGGGGACCAGCGGATCTCACGTCACGGGCGTGGGCACCCGGGTCAACCCCGTGGTCGCACACGGCGTGCAGATGATGAGCATCGAGTACTTCCTGACCGGCGGTGCGCCGGTGATCTGGCGCGGCCCGCTGATTCACTCCGCGATCCAGCAATTCCTGCGCGACGTGGAGTGGGGTGAGCTCGACTACCTGGTGGTCGACCTGCCGCCGGGGACCGGTGACGCGGCGCTGAGCCTCAGCCAGCTGATTCCGCTCACTGGAGCTGTCGTGGTAACCACGCCGCAGGAGGTCAGCCTGCTCGACGCCCGCAAGGCGATCGCCATGTTCAGCAAGGTGAACGTCCGCACCATCGGCGTGGTCGAGAACATGAGCGGCTTCATCTGCCCCGACTGCGGCACGCTCCACGACATCTTCGGCACCGGTGGCGCCGACAGCCTGGCCCGAGAGCTCGGACTCGACGTGCTGGCCCGGATTCCGCTGGAGCCGGGGGTGCGCAGCGGGGGCGATGCGGGGGCCCCGATCACGTCGAGCCAGCACCCCGCCAGCGAGACGTCGGCGGCCGCCGCGGCCCTCCGCGAGCTGGCGCGCACGGTTGCCGGCAGGATCAGCGTGATCGCGGCACCCTTCGCCGGAGCTCGCGCGAGCTAGGAGCTCGCCGAGCGAACCGAAGTCCTGCCGGCGGGGGATTGCCGGTCGGGGGTCCCGACCGAAGAATGCCGGCATGCGGATCGCCGTCCTGGCCGACGTGCACGCCAACATGCCCGCCCTGCGCGCCGCGCTGCACGACGCGGCGGCACTCGACTGCGACACCCTGTGGTGCGTAGGAGACGTCGTTGGGCGCGGCCCGCATCCCGCCGAGGTGATCGACGAGCTGCGCGCGCTCGACGCTCCAACGGTGCAGGGCAACTGGGACGAGGCGGTCGGGCTCCGCCGCGAGCACGCCGGCGTCATCTGGGCCACTCCCGAGGCAGAGGCGGAGGGTCTCGAATCGCTGGCATGGACGATCGAGCGGGTCAGCGAGGAGCAGCGCGGCTGGCTTCGGCAGCTGCCCGCCGCCCAGCGCTTCGACGTCGACGGTCGTTCGGTGCTCCTCTTCCACGGCGCGCCGCAGCGTCAGAACGAATACCTCTGGAGCGACCGCCCGAGTCGCGTCTTCGCCCGCCTTGGGAGTGACGAGGGCGACGACCTGATGTGCTTCGGCAATACCCATGAGGCGTTCCATCGCCTGGTCGGCAAGACCCATTTCGTGGCCGCTGGATCGGTGGGCTGCGGCACGGCCGGCGACCCGAACGCCACCTATGCGGTGATCGACATGGCCGGATCGGAGCTGATGGTCAACTTCCGATCGGTCCGATACGACCGAGGCGCGGTGGATATGGACATGCGGATGTCTTCGCTTCCCACTAGCCTGCTGTGGGTGCCGCCCGAGCCCCATCTCGGCATGGAAGCCGAGGCTCGCCGGCTGATCGATGCAGCCGAGGCGGCCGAGCAGGCGGAGGCGGTCGAGGCCTAGCTCTCAGGCGTCTCCCGATAGGACGCGATGGCGCCGACCATCAGGTCCCAGAACCGATCCACCTCCAGCCCGACCGATACCTCGGCGTTCGGCGCGAGGCCGGTCACGCCGTACACGTCGCAGATCGTGCGCCCGTAGCTGAACTCGGCGTTCGTCTCGATTGCCACGTGCATCGGGCGCACGGGAACGATGGTCGGATCGATCAGCCAGGCAACTGCGCACGGGTCGTGCACCGCGGGCGCGGCGAACCCGAAGACGCGCAGATACGTCTCCGCGAAGAACTCGAGCAACTCGACGCACACGTGCGCAAGCGGGAAGTCGAGCGCGGCAATTCGACCCATCACGGCCGGCGTGGCGAGCGCCTGGTGCGTGGTCTCGAGGGGCACCATGGTGATCGGCACCCCGGACTCGAAGACGGCGCGGGCTGCCTCGGCGTCCGCCCCGATGTTGAACTCCGCGGCGGGGGTCACGTTGCCGAGCCCGATGGCTCCGCCCATCAGCACCACGCGGCGCAGCCGCGCGGCGAGGCCGGGGTCGCGGCCGAGCGCGGTGGCGACGTTGGTGAGCGGCCCGGTGGCGACGAGCACGAGCCCTTCCCATTCGCGAGATGCCTCGAGCATCACGTCCACGCCGTGGCGGGGGTCGAGCGAAACGCTCGGTGCGCCGAATGCCGGACCGTCGAGCCCCGACTCGCCGTGGATCTCGGGCGAGGCGATCCGGCTGCGGGCCAGCGGGCGGTCGCAGCCCGCCGCGACCGGGACGTCGACGATGCCGGCCACGCTGCAGATCCGACGCGCGTTCAACGAGGTCTTGTCGAGGCTCTGGTTGCCCGCCACCGTGGTGATGGCGACCAGCTCCAGCGTTGGGTCGGCAGCGGCCAGCAGGATGGCCAGCGCGTCATCGTGCCCCGGATCGCAGTCGAGCACGATCGGCTGCCGCGTCCGGGGGGCGGCGGTCATTCCTTCTTGTAGGGACGCCCGTCCGCGGCCGGGGCGCGGACTCGCCCGACCACGCCGCTGACCACGATGATGGTCACCAGGTACGGAACCATCTGCATGAACTGCGACGGGACCGCGATGTTCAGGATCGAGAGGCGCGACTGGAGGGCATCGGCGAAGCCGAAAACGATTCCGGCCATGAAGGCGCCGAACGGCGCCCAGCCGCCGAAGATCATGGCGGCCAGGCCGATGAATCCGCGTCCCGCGGTCATCTCCTGCTGGAAGCTGCCGGTCGATCCGAGGGTGAAGTACGCGCCGCCCAGGCCGGCCAGCATGCCGCCGATGATCACGTTGCGGTACCGCACGAAGAAGACGTTGATGCCTACGGTGTCGGCGGCCTTGGGGTGCTCGCCGACGGCCCGGACGCGCAGCCCCCACCGCGTCGAGAAGAGCATGAAGTGCAGGATGAAGATGGCCGCGATGCAGGCGTAGATGAAGATGTTCTGGCGGAAGAGGATCCCGCCGATCGCCGGCAGGTCCGCCAGGAAGGGGATCTCGATCGGTCCAAAGCGTTCAGGGTCGTTCAGCTCGGGCAGCGGCGTCAGCACGCGCGTGGACAGGAACGAGGTGATCCCGACCGCGAAGATGTTGATCACCACGCCGGCGATGATCTGGTCGACCAGGTAGCGGATCGCCAGCACCGCCAGGAGGCCGGCCAGCAGGCCGCCGGTCACGACGGCGGCCAGGATCCCGATCCAGTGGTTGCCGGTTGCGCTCGCCGCGACGGCCGACGCGAACGCGCCGGATAGCAGCATCCCCTCGATCGCGATGTTCACCACGCCCGCACGCTCGCAGATGATGCCGGACATCGCCCCGAAGGTGATCGGCACGCTCCGCTGCAGGGTGCTCTGCAGGATCCCGGCCAGGCTCATCCCCTCGCCGGCTCCGGCCCAGGTCAGGAAGGCGAAGGAAAAGATGCTGATCATCACCACCATGACGATCGCCCAACGGGCGCCGAAGCCGCGGGTCAGCTGGATGGCCCCGGCCATCGCTGCGACAGCGGCGAGCACGTAGGCCGTGCCCGCGGACGGCACGACGAGGTCCGGGACGTCGGAGCTCTGTGCGACGTCCATCCCGAACGTGGTCTGGGCGGTCCCGTCGACGTTGCCGAACACGATCACCATCACCGCCGCCAGTACCAGGTAGAAGATCCCGTACGCCTGCTGGCGCCGCAGGCTGATGCCGCTCGCCACCCTCACCGCCACGCTCGCCGCGGTCATGCGCCCCACCCCTTGATCGTGATGTCGGGGCCGGTCGCCTTCGCCAGCCGAATCCGATAGATGCCGCGCACCAGGGCGGGTGCCGCGATGAACATGATCACCAGCGCCTGGATCACGACCACGAGGTCGATCGGGATCCCGGTCGCGGCCTGCATCGGCGTCGCCCCCGCACGCAGGGCGCCGAAGACCAGCGCGGCACCGACCACGCCGAGGGGCCGCGAGCCGCCGAGCAGGGCCAGCGCGATCGCATCAAAGCCCCAGCCGGGCGAGAAGCCAGGCGTCAGCCGGCCATTGGTGCCGATGATCTCCGACGCTCCCGCCAGCCCGGCCAGTCCGCCCGAGATCATCATCGCCAGCACGACGCTGCTGCTGATGCTGATGCCGGCGTACCGCGCTGCGGACGGGTTGAGCCCCACCGCCCGGAACTCGAAGCCTTTGGTCGAGCGGAAGAGCAGCCACGACACGAGCACGGCGGCGATCAGCGCCAGGATCAGGCCCCAATGCACCCGTAGCTCCGTGCCGAACAGCTTCGGCAGCGTGGCGGATTCGAGGATGAATCGGCTGACCGGGTCGGCGCGGTCACCGCGCTGGAAGAATGACTGACGCAGAGCGAAGTCGACGGTCAGGTATGCGACGTAGTTGAGCATGATGGTGGTGATCACCTCGTGCGCCCCGGCACGGGCCTTCAGGATGCCCGGCACGAAGCCCCACAGGGCGCCACCCACGAAGCCGGCCAAGATCGCCAGCGGCAGGTGCGCGACGAACGGCATGCCTTCGAAGTTGATTCCCACCGCGGTGGCGAAGAGGGCTCCCATGTAGATCTGCCCTTCGGCCCCGATGTTGAAGAGGCCGGCCCGGAAGCCGAGCGCCACCGCCAGCCCGGCGAGGATCAGCGGCGTGGCCCGAAGCAGCGTCTCGCTGAGAGCGTTCGGGCTGCCGAGCGAGCCGACGATCAGGCCCCGGTAGGCGGCGCCCACCGAGCCGATGCCCGCCGAGAACGCCCCGCCCGGATTGGATCCGATCTGCCCGATGAAGTCCGGGTCCGACAGTACGATGATGAGGGCGCCGATGATCAGGGCGGTCAGCATGGCGAGCAGCGGCAGGACCAGCTGGCGCCCGGCGTTGGCGAGCAGCCGGCCGACCCGCGAGGCGATGGGCGCCGGGGCCGCGTCGGTCGGTGGCGTCGGGGCGGCTGGCGGGGTGTTGGCTGCCTGCAGGTCGGTCACGACTCGCCCCCGACCCCGCTGACTGCGCCCGCTGGCACGATCCCTTCCTCCGGATGGGCGCCGCCCATCAGCAGACCGAGCCGCTCGGGCGTCGCCTCGTCCGGATCGAGGATGTCGACGATCCGACCCTGGTACATGACCGCGATCCGATCGCCGAGCGACATCACCTCTTCCAGCTCGGTCGACACGATCAGCACGGCGGTCCCCTCGTCCCGCTTGGCCACGATCCGCTTGTGGATGTATTCGATCGACCCGACGTCGAGGCCGCGGGTCGGCTGCGCCGCGACGAGCAGCTTCAGCGGGCGCGAGAACTCGCGCGCCACGATCACCTTCTGCTGATTGCCGCCCGAGAGGTTTCCGACATCGTTCTGGACCGATGGAGTGCGCACGTCATACTCGGCGGTCAGCTCCTTGGCCGTGGCCAGGATGGCGTCGCGCTGGAGGGCGATCCCGTTCGAGAACGGCTTCAGGTAGTAGCTGTTCAGGATCATGTTGTCGGCGATGGTGAAGCCGGGCACCAGCCCCTCTTCGAGGCGATCCTCCGGGACGTGGCCGACGCCTGCGGCAAAGACTCGACGCGGGCTGGCGGTGACCGCGACGCCCGAGATGCGGATCTCGCCCTCCTCGATGCTGCGCATGCCGGTGATGGCTTCCACCAGCTCGGTCTGCCCGTTCCCATGGACGCCGGCGATGGCCACGATCTCCCCGGCGCGCACGGTCAGGTCGAGGGAGTTGACCGCGAGCTGATGTCGATCATCGCGGACCGTCACGCCGCGGAGCTGAAGCACCTCCTTGCCGACGGTGGGCAGCCCCTTGGTGACCTCGAGCTGCACCACACGGCCGACCATCATGCGGGCCAGCTCCGACTCGTTGGTGGCGTCGGGGGTCGTGGTGCCTACCACTTTCCCGCGCCGCAGCACCGTGATGCGATCTGCGATCGCGAGCACTTCATTGAGCTTGTGGGTGATGAAGATGATCGAGGTCCCGGCGCGAGCGAGCGACCGCATCACCTCGAACAGGTCCTCGATCTCCTGCGGGGTCAGGACGGCGCTCGGCTCATCCAGGACCAGCAGGTCGGAGTGGCGGTACAGGGTCTTCAGGATCTCGACTCGCTGTCGCACGCCGACGGGGAGGTCCTCGATGAGGGCGTCCGGGTCGACCCGCAGGCCGTGCTGTTCGGAGAGCTCCTTAATTCGGCGGCGGGCTTCGCCGCGGTTCAGCCTCTGGAACGGACCAGAGGTCGACTCCACGCCGAGCATGATGTTCTCGGTGACGGTGAAGACGGGGATCAGCATGAAGTGCTGATGGACCATCCCGATGCCGGCGGCGATGGCATCACCAGGGCCGCTGAACTCGACCGGCGCCCCGTCGATCAGGATCTCGCCCTCATCTGGCCGGTAGAGGCCGTAGAGGACGTTCATCAGGGTGGACTTGCCCGCCCCGTTCTCGCCGAGCAGGGCCAAAATCTCACCGGGCGCCACGGTCAGGTCGACGCCCTCATTGGCGAGGACGCCGGGAAACCGCTTCGTGATCCCTTTCAGTTCCAGTTGCATGGGCGCGATCTCCGGAACCGGAAACGTGACAGGCGGCCCCGCCCGGAGGCGAGGGCC
>JBBDNI010000007.1:0-36481 GCA_040877645.1 Chloroflexota bacterium | reverse complement strand
AGCCGATCGACCACGGAGCCGCCAACCAGCAGCAGCGCGATGCGCGAGACGCTGCTCAAGGAGAAGACGATCCCAAGTTCGAGCGCCCCCCCGCCGATCGCCAGCACCTGGAGCGGCAGAGCCACTGCATACGCCGAGTCACCTAATCGCGAAGAGGTCTGCCCGATCCAGAGGAGCCGGAAGTCACGGTGCCGGAGTGGCTCGAGAATGGCCGGCATTCTCATGGCAGATCCACCGCGCCTCCGCCTGCGCGACCGTTAGACGTGATTGATCTCGACCCGATCGCCGCAGTCGGGGCAGTAGAGGAGGAGGAGCTTGGGGTCGTCGGGTTCCCCGCGCCACGAGTAGACGTTCTCCTCGCTGACCTGCTCTCCGCAGTGCGGACACTCGGCCCCGCGCTCCAGCCACTGGTCGCGCGGCACGTTCTGGCGCCCCAACTAGGCGCCCTCGTCCACTCGCTCGATCGGCGGCGGCGGGGCCCAGCCTGGCTTGCCGGCCGGGTTGGTGGGCGAGGCGACGTCCGGGGCACCGGTCTCCGCCGCCATGATCGCAGCGCGGGCCTTCTCGGACGCCCTGCTGGGAGCGAGCAGCGGATAGGCGCGGGCCGCGTAGCCCGGCCAGAGCCCGACCTCGCCGTCGCGGATCATGACCTGCGACGTGCGGAAGGCACCAGTCACGTCGCTCGTCGATCGGTCCATGACCGAGAAGTCGCGGCCGGTCACCTGGCGCAGGGCGGGCGGCAGCGTCTCCACCAGGTCGTCGGGGTTGGGGTTGCCGGCCAACGCGATCTCGAGGGCGGCGATCACCAGCTCGTCAGGCAGATCGCGGGGCATGGGACGGCTGATGTAGGCCATGCGCGGGTCGCGGCTGGGACCCCTGAGGGTGCGTACCAGGGACTTGATCATCGGGTGGCGATTGTAGCGTCGGCGACCGTGCCGGTTGGCGCCACTGGCCTATCGGACCCGTCGGCGCTCGGGCGGTGCTTCGCTATACTCCTCTCCCCGTGAGGCATCCTCGCATCGGCGCAGCCTGAGTCCCCGCCCGCGCGGCTGCGAAGGAACACGCTCCAGGAGATACCCCATCACCGTGCGCGTCAGAAAGGCCGTGCTGCCGGCCGCCGGATTCGGCACTCGCTTCCTGCCAGCGACCAAGGCCATCCCCAAGGAGATGATCCCGCTGGTCGATCGACCGATCATCCAGTACGCGGTCGAGGAGGCGGTCGCCTCCGGCATCGAGCAGATCATCATCGTCATCGCCAGCGGTCGCAGCTCGATCGAGGAGCATTTCGACTCGCATCCGGCGCTCGAGCGATGGCTGGAGGAGCGCGGCGACATCGAGATGCTGCGCGCGATCCGGCGCATCTCGGAGGTTGGCCCCATCGCCTTCGTCCACCAGAAGGAGCAGCTCGGCCTGGGGCACGCGGTGCTGATGGCCAAGGAGCTGGTCGGCGACGAGCCATTCGCGGTCCTCCTCTCCGACGATGTGATGCTCAACCCCGGCGGCAAGCCGGTGACCGCGCAGCTGATCGAGCAGTACCACGCCCACCGCGGCTCGATGATCGCCGTCCAGCAGGTGCCACGTAACGACGTCGACCGCTACGGGATCGTGGTTCCGCTCCACCAGGAGGGCCGCCTGGTCGAGATCGATGACCTGGTCGAGAAGCCGTCGGTCGAGGATGCACCATCCGACCTGGGGGTGCTGGGACGCTACATCCTGAGCCC
Organism: Chloroflexota bacterium; assembly: GCA_040877645.1. Classification (GTDB taxonomy): domain Bacteria; phylum Chloroflexota; class Limnocylindria; order QHBO01; family QHBO01; genus CF-167. The sequence continues at coordinate 34,760 of JBBDNI010000007.1, read as the reverse complement.
CAGGATCTTCGACAAGCTGGAGACCACGCAACGCGGCGCCGGCGGCGAGATCCAGCTGACCGACGCCATCCGTGCGCTGACCGCCGAGCAGCCGGTCTTCGGCTACCAGTTCGAGGGCGTGCGACACGACGCCGGCACCCGGCTCGGCTGGCTGAAGGCCAACATCGCCATGGCGCTCAACTCCGACGACGCCGACGAGGTTCGCACCCACGTCCGCGGCCTCGACCTGCGAGACTAGCCCGCTGTGGAGATGATTGGCCGGCTGATAGGCGGTCGTTATCGGGTCATCGCACCTCTGGGCGAGGGCGGGATGGCCACCCTGTGGCGCGCCATGGACGAGCAGCTCGACCGCGAGGTGGCCGTCAAGCTCCTCCGACCCCAGTTCAGCAGCGATGCCGGCTTCGCCGCCCGTTTCAAGCAGGAGGCTCGCTCGGCGGGATCGCTTTCGCACCCGAACATCGTGTCGGTCTACGACTACGGGACCGATGCGGAGACCGGCGGCCAGTTCATCGTCATGCAGCTGATCGACGGCGACGACCTGGCCGCTCTGCTGCAGCAGCGCGGGCACATCGAGATCGATGACGCCGTGCGGATCGCGCTCGGCGTGGCCGCCGCCCTCGAGGCGGCCCATCGGCGCGGGATCGTCCACCGCGATGTGAAGCCGGGGAACATCCTGATCGATCACGACGTGAAGGTGACCGACTTCGGCATCGCGCGGGCCGTCAGCGAGGCGTCGATGACGGTCACCGGCACCACACTCGGATCGGTGCACTACTTCAGCCCGGAGCAGGCTCGCGGCGATGAGGTGACCGGCCAGTCCGACGTGTACGCACTCGGCATCGTCCTGTACGAGATGCTCACCGGGAGACGGCCGTTCGAGGGCGACTCGGCGGCCGGCGTGGCGCTCAAGCGCCTGACCGTGGACCCGCTGCCGCCCACCGCCCACGGTGCGGTGCCGCCCGGCCTGTCCGCCATCGTCATGCGCGCCCTGGAGCGCGAACCCGCCGACCGCTACCCCGATGCCGGTGCCTTTGCCGAGGCGCTGCGCGTCTGGCAGCGCGATCCAGACGCGCCCGGTGCGGGTGCGCCGGCGGTCGTGGCAGCCCCCGTTCCACCTGCCGGCGAGCCGACCGTTTACGTTCCGCCGCGCGTCACCCTCCCGTCCGACCGGGCGGCAATCTCCGGCATGCCGCCAGCTGGCCCGGGCGGCGGGCCGCCGCGCCGGCCGGTGCAGCGATACGAACCAGAGCGCAGCGAGGGGCAGCCGTGGTGGATCTGGCTGCTGGCGGTGCTGGCCATTGTGCTGCTCGCGACCATCGGCTTCCTCGGAGCGCAAGTGCTCGGCGGCCTCGGGCCGAATGCCTCGGCGACGCCGACGCCGAGCGGGCTGACCGTTCCGGACTGGGTCGGTGACCCGATCGCCGGGGTCCGGTTAGACGCAGATCGCCTTGGCATCGACCTCGTGGAGCTGGACCCCGAGCCGAGCGACACCGTTCCCGTCGACCGCGTCATCCGCACGTCCCCGGAGGAGGGCACGCCCCTCGAGCCGGGCGACAGGGTCGAGGTCGTGGTCAGCTCCGGCGAGGAGCAGGTTGCCGTGCCGGTGCTGATCGGGCAGACCCGTGCGGAGGCCACCGCCACCCTGCAGTCGAACGGCCTGGAGCTGGGCCTGGTCACTCACGAGGCGTCGGACCGGCCAGCCGGGGACGTGATCAGCACCAATCCCAGCGCAGGCGTGGAGGTTGGCGTGGGGAGCCAGGTGGACCTGGTCCTCTCGAGCGGACCAACGCCCTCGCCCAGCCCATCGCCGACGCCCGAGCCGACGGCAAGCCCGACCCCGGAGCCTCCGACCCCGGAGCCCCCGACGCCGTCGCCCACGCCGGGCTCTTAGGCGCGGGCACGCCGAGGCCGCGGTGCTACGATCCCCGCCGCACAACCCATCCCGACCTGGAGGTCAGCACACGAACATGACAGCCCCGATCACGGTCGACGACGCGACCTTCGATGCGGAGGTCCTCAACTCCGAGAAGCCGGTCCTCGTCGACTTCTGGGCGCCGTGGTGTGGCCCGTGCCGGCTCGTGTCGCCGGTCGTCGAGGCGATCGGCGAGGCGCACGCCGCCAAGATCGCCACGGCCAAGGTCAACACCGATGAGAACCAGCAGCTGGCGATGCGTTACAGCATCTTCAGCATCCCGACGATAGTGGTCTTCAAGGACGGCCGCGAGGCGGCCAGGCTGGTCGGCTACATGCCGCAGGCCGCGATGGAGGATCGGCTGCGGGATTTCCTCTCCTAGCCCGATCCCGCCCGGCAAGGGCTACACTCGCGCCTCACCAGGGAGGCCCACCCACCGTTGATCATCAAGACCGAGCGACGCACGAGCGTCGACCGCCGCCAGGTGGCCGACCCGTTCGCTCCCGAACGCCCGACCGGCGATCGACGGACGATGTGCTGGGAGGTCGAGAACTGTTCCCTCACCATCCGCTACCGCTGCCCGGCCTTCATCCTGCGACGCCCGTGCTGGGAGCTGTGGGCGGTCGACGGCGTCGGCCCGGCACGCGCCTGCTGCCACAACGAGATCGACTGCGAGCCCGGCCGCTGTGCGATCGCCGAGAAGCGATTCGCGGCAGCCCCGGAGCCACTGACCGTTCACGTCGGGCGGCGCGGGATGCCACTCGGCTACGCCGGCCCACGACGGCACTCCTGCCCCCATTTCTACCTGACCGCCGGAGCGAAGGGGCGCGTCGGTACCGACTCACCCGGCGTGCTGCGCATGCTCATGAAGCGCGAAGGGGTGGTGAACCGATGCGAGCTGCGTGGCGGAGTTCACCTGGACGCGGGCTACGTCAACGACCTGTGCATGACGGGCCAGTTCCACGACTGCGTCTTCTACGAGGACGAGGGGGCCTGACCCCGGCCCTCGCCTGCCGCCCCCCGCGCCGATGACGGCGCCTGTCCTCGCCTATGACGACGCGGTCGCTTCGATCCGTGCGCGTGGCCGCTTCGGGATCAGCCTGGGGCTCACCCGCGTCGAGGCCCTGCTGGCCGAGCTCGGCGACCCGCATCACACGCTGCGCGGGGCGCTCGTCGGCGGCACGAACGGCAAGGGCAGCGTCGTGGCCCTGGTCCGCTCGGTGCTCAGCGCCACGGGCCGGCACGTCGGGACCATGCCCAAGCCACACCTGGTCAGCTACCGCGAACGGATCGCGATCGACGGGCTCCCGATCTCGCGCGAGCGCTTTGCCGCCGCCGTGTCGGATGTGCAGCCGGCGATCGAGCGCGTGACCGCCAGGATCGGCCCGCCCACCGAGTTCGAAGCGCTGACCGCAATCGCCTTCAACGAGCTGTCGCGCTCGAGGCTCGACCTCGCCGTCGTCGAGGTCGGGCTCGGCGGCCGGCTCGACGCCACGAACGCCCTCGACGCCGGCGTGGCGGTCATCACCAACGTGCAGCACGACCACGAAAAGCTGCTGGGGTCCACCCTCGCCGCGATCGGGGCAGAGAAGGCAGCGATCATCAAGCCGGGCAACCTGGCGGTGACCGGTGCCGCGGGACGCGGGCTGCGTCCGATCCTGGATCGCTGCGCGGCCCTGGGGGTGCCGCTGCGGCGGGCGGGAGCCGGTCAGCCGTATAGCTCCGTGGTGCGTCACGCCGGCTGGGACGGGCTGCGCATCGATGCCACGACCCCGGGCGGACCGATCCGTGACCTGCACGTCGGCCTCCTGGGCGGGCACCAGGCTGCGAACGCCGCCGTGGCGCTGGCGGTTCTTGACGCCCTGGTCGAGGATGCCGCTCGCCGCGGGGCGGCGTTGTCAATCGACGAGGCCACCATCCGTCGCGGCCTGGCGGCCGCCCGTTGGCCGGGACGGATGGAGTTGCTGGACGACACCCCCGTCGGGCGCGTCCTGCTCGACGGCGCGCACAACCCGGCCGGCGCGCGTGCGCTGGCCGCCGCGCTGGGCGAGCTCGGCATGCGTCGCTTCCCGCTGGTCCTTGGCGCGATGCGCGGGAAGCGGGTGAGCGCGGTGCTGCGGGCCCTTGCGCCGCTCGAGCCGCGGGTGATCTTCACCGCGGTCGAAGACGCCGGAGCGCACCGGCCGCCGACGCTGCTACGAGCGTGGCTGCGGATCGGCGGCGCGGGCGGAGAGACCGCCGCGACCGCGGAGCTGGCGCTGGGTCGCGCGGCCGAGATGCGCGCCGCCCCGGACCAGCCGATCGTGGTGGCGGGCTCGCTCTACCTGGTCGGCGTGGTTCGTGGGATGCTCGCCGGCGAGGAGGGTCCGTCATGAATGGCCTGGCGTGGGGCGAGCGGACGTACGTGATGGGGATCATCAATGTCACGGCTGACTCCTTCAGCGGCGACGGCATCGCGCTCCCCGGTCGCAGCGAAGCCGAGATCCTGGCCGATGCGCTCGAGCTCGGCCGTGGCTTCGTCGCGGCCGGCGCCCAGATCCTGGACGTCGGGGCCGAGTCGTCGCGGCCGACACAGTTCTACGGCGAGCATCCGGCCGTCTCCGCCGAGGACGAGGCAGCGCTCGCGGTCCCGATCGTGGCCGCGCTGGCGCGAGCCCACGAGGGTCGGGCGCTGGTGAGCATCGACACCACCAAGGGTGCCGTGGCCCGCCAGGCCCTGGCTGCGGGCGCGTCGATCGTGAACGACGTGTGGGCGGGCCGCCGCGACCCCGACACGCTGACCGCAGCGGTTGAGGCCGGCGCCCACCTGGTCCTGATGCACAACCAGGAGGTGGCCGAGTACCCCGGCGGCGTCTTCGAGGAGGTGACCGCCTGGCTCGGCGCGCAGATCGAAGCGGCGATGCACGCCGGCGTACCGCGCGATCGCCTGATCGTCGATCCCGGCATCGGCTTCGGCAAGACGCCGGCCCATTCGATCGAGCTGCTGCACCGCCTCGCCGAGTTCAAGTCCTCGCTCGGCGACCTGCCGCTGCTGGTCGGTACCAGCCGCAAGCGGGTCATCGGCGAGCTGCTCGGGGGCGCGCCCCCCGACGAGCGCCTGGAGGGGACCGCCGCCAGCGTGGCGCTGGCGATCGCCGGTGGGGCCGATATCGTGCGCGTCCACGACGTGGCGCCGATCATGAATACCGTGCGGGTGGCGGATGGCATCGTCCGGTGGCGGCCGTGACCGATCGGATCACCCTGCGCGGCATGCGCTTCGCCGGGCGCCACGGCGTGACGGCCGCAGAGCGAGAGGCTGCGCAGCCGTTCGAGGTTGACGTGGTCGTGCGCCTTGACCTGTCGCGGCCGGCAGCGACCGACGACCTGGCCGACACGATCGACTACTCGACGATCTTCGAGGTGGCGCGCCAGATCGTGGAGGAGCGCTCCTTCCACCTGATCGAGGCGCTGGCGGGCGCCATCGCCGATGCGATCCTCGCCAATCCAGCCGTCGACGACGTCGAGGTCAGGGTCCGCAAGCCGAAGGCGCCGTTGCCTGGGGCCTTCGAGACGGTGGAGGCGCGCCTCCGTCGGCGGCGCGACCCTGCGACCGGCTAAAGGTCCTCGGGCAGCGTCCCGAGGGTGACCACCACGTCCAGCGTCTCGTCGCCGCGGATGACCGACAGACGCACCGAGTCGCCGGGGCTGTGCGGCAGGATCCGCGTTGCCAGGTCGTGGTCAGCGTCAACCGCCTCGCCGTCGACGGCGACGACGATGTCACCCTCCGTCAGGCCGGCAGCGGCTGCCGGGCTGCCCGGGAAGATGGCGGGCGCCCCGTTGGCCGCGGCGTCGATCAGGACGCCATGGTCGACCGCGAGGTCGCGGTCCGCGGCGAGCTGGCTGTCGACGACGACGTAGCGCACCCCGATCCACGGTCGGGCCAGCGGCTGGCCCGCCATGGCCTGGTCCATGATCGGTCGCGCGACGTCGATCGGAATGGCGAAGCCGATCCCCTGCGCCTCCTCGTTGACCGCGGTGTTGATGCCGATCACCGCGCCGGCGCTGTTGATGAGCGGACCGCCCGAGTTCCCCGGGTTGATGGCTGCATCGGTCTGGATCAGGTTGTTCAGCTGCTCCGACGTGCCGCCGCCGCCGGCGTCGATCTGGCGCCCCAGGCCCGAGACGACGCCGGTGGTGACCGTGTTCTCGAAGGTCCCCAGCGGATTGCCGATGGCGATCGCCAGCTGTCCGAGCTCCAGCTCTTCGCTGGAGCCGATGGGCGCCACCGGCAGGCCCGTGGCGTCGATCTTCACGATCGCGAGGTCGGTCAGCGTGTCGACGCCGTACACCCGCCCGCTGAAGATGCGGCTGTCCTTCAGCTGCACCGTGATCTCATCGGCGCCTTCGACGACGTGCTTGTTGGTCAGGATCCAGCCGTCGGCGTCGAAGATGAACCCGGAACCGACGCCGTTCGCGCCGCCCAGGACACCGCCGCTGCTGGTCGACCGGATGACCACCACCGCGGGCATGACACGTGCCACCGCCGTGATGACGGCGCTCGACTCGTCGAGGTGCACCTGGCTGACCGAGCTTCCGGTCGGCTCCACCGGCGAGCCATTGCCGCCGGCGGGGCGGAGCAGGTTGGCGACCGCGGCCGCGGAGAGCGATCCGGAGACGACGGCGGTAACGATCGCGATGCTGATGACCGGCATCACGCCGAGCCCGCGCCGATCGTGGGCGGGTGGCCGGGATGCGTCCTGGCGTGGCCAGGCCGGCGCGCTCTCCCAGGTCGGTCGTGTCGGTTGGCTGGGTGGCGGGCCGAAGCGCTGCACCTCCGGTTGGGGAGACCGGGCGGCGGGATCGTCCTGGTTGGTCATCGCTGGTCGTTGCTCGCTGCTGTCAGGTTCGGGGCGTCGGCACGATCCTGGCGCTCCCGCGTTGCGGCTGAGCGCCGCACGGCGTGAAGTTTCATTGACCTTGCTCGGCGCGCGGTAGCCGCACGATGAAGGTCGACCCCTGTCCCGGCGCGCTGGCCACCTCGATCCGGCCGTTGTGCATCTCCACGATCGAGCGGGCGATCGCCAGCCCCAGCCCGCTCCCCGACGCGCGGGCGTCCCCCACGTTGGTGCCGCGGAAGAAGCGTTCGAAGACGTGGGGCAGCTCCGCCGCCAAGATGCCCGGCCCGGAGTCGCGGACCTCGAGCGTGGCGCCCTCGGGCGCATCGGTCAGGAGAACCCGCACCTCGCCGCCGCGCGGCGTGAACTTCAGCCCATTGCCGACCAGGTTTGTCAGCAGCTGCACGATCCGCTCCCGGTCGAAGAGCAGCATCACCGGAGTAGGCGGGACCTCGCTCAGCAGCGACACGCCGCGCTGCTCGGCCAGCTCGGCGTGCGCTTCGACCACGGAGCGGATCGGGTCGCGCAGGTCGCCGCTCCGCACGTCGAGCGGGAAGATCCCGGCGTCGATGCGCGACAGGTCGAGCAGGTTGGTGCTCATCCACTCCAGGCGGCTGATCTGCTCGCCAGATCGGTCCAGGAATTCGCGGCGCGTGGCTTCGTCAACCTTCCCGTCGCGTTGCAGCTCGGTGAAGGTGCGCAGGGCGGCGATCGGGGTGCGAAGCTCATGCGAGACATCGGCTACGAACTCACGGAGCCGATCCCGATCGGCCTCGAGCATGCGCAGCGATTCTGAGAGCCGGTCGGCCATCACGTTGAACTGCTGGGCCAGGTCGTCGATCTCCACGATGTCCGAGCGTGGGGCCCGCTCGTCGAGCTGGCCCTGCGCCAATCGGCTCGCTGCGCGACGCAGCCGGGCGAGCGGACTGGTGAAGCGGCGCGCCGCCGGAATCCCGACCACCACCGAAGCGAGCAGGGCCAGCAGGCCGGTGAAGAGGAGCGTCCCGCGCACCCGCTCCAGGCTCGTCTCGCGCGAGGTATACGGCGCCGAGACGGTGATGGTGAACCTGATGCGGGGAGAGCCGTCGGGCATGCTGATCCCCTGCGAAACGCTCTGGGGAGGCACCTCGGGATCGGGACGAAGTCCCTCGGCGCGGAGCTGCGCCGCCGTTTCGGCATCGGGCTCGGCGCGTGCCGCGAGGGATCCATCCGGGTTGTAGAAGGCGACCGTCCCCTGGGCGAGCTCGGTCGCGGCCGTCTCCGCCACGGCGCTCAGGAACTCCGTCTCGCGCAGCTCGCGAACGGTCAGCAAGCCCGGCTGGGATCCCCTCACTTTGTCCGCTTCGCCCTCCAGGAGCAGCGCAGTTGCCAGCGCCGCGGTCCGAGCCTGACTCGTCGCCTGCTCGACAAAGTAGCCGGGCAGGATCTGGTTGACGGCGACGCCCGAGACGAGCAGGGCCACCAGCGCCACGCTGGCCAAGGCGAGCACCAGCCGCGCGTTCAGCTGCTGGAACCAGCCCAGCTGGCGCCGGACGCGCCCGATCATCGGTTGGGATGGAGTGTCAGTCCTCGCTGAACGCATACCCCACGCCCCTCACCGTCTTGATGAATCGGGGTTGGGCGGGGTCCGGCTCGATCTTGTCGCGGATGTGGCTGATGTGCACGTTGATGGTCCGCTCGTCCGCCTCCAGCGCCTCGTAATCGCGCACCAGCTCGAGCAGCTGCGTCCTGGTGTAGACGCGACCTGGCTTGGTGGCCATGTGGCGCAGCAGGTCGAACTCGGTGGTCGTCAGGCTGATCCGTTGCCCGTCACGCGTGACGCGCCGGCGCTCGAGGTCGATCACCAGCTCACCGCGGCGCAGGGTCCTGCCGGTCTGCGTGTCGGCCAGCTCACCGTATGCGCGCCGCAGCAGGGCCTTGATGCGGCTGACCAGCTCGCGGACGCTGAACGGCTTGACGAGGTAGTCATCGGCGCCGATCTCGAGACCGACCACCTTGTCCACCTCGTCGGCCCTGGCGGTCAGGAAGAGGACGGGGGCCCGTGTCTCGCGCCGGAGCTGGCGTAAGACCTCGAAGCCATCGATCCCCGGCAGGCGAACGTCCAGCAGCACCAGGTCCGGGGCGATGTCGGCGAACCGCTTCAAAGCCTCCTCGCCGGTCCCGACGATGGCGGTGGCGTAGCCCTCGCGCTCGAGCGCGACCTGGACACCGCGCGCCACCGCGGGCTCATCCTCGACGATCATGATCGTGCCGGCCATTCGGCCGCTGATTCTAGACCGATGGCGCCGCAAGCCCCCGAAGGCCTGATGGCCGCCTTGCCGCTGCTCCGGTGCGCTGCTACCATCGCGGCCCGCACCTGCGTGCCACCACCGACGCCCGGCCACGCCCTGGCGCTCCGCTTCGAGGATCAGCCGCGACCATGGACCTGGAGATCGCCGTCACCGCGCGCGACGTGCGCGGCAAGCAGAATCGGCGCCTGCGCACGACCGGCGTGGTCCCTGGCGTTCTGTTCGGCAAGACGACCGGCTCGATCCCGGTGCAGCTCGACGCCAAGGCCCTGGACGCGCTGTATCGCCAGGCCGGCAGGACGAGCGTGGTGCAGGTCTCGGTCGACGGCGGGCGGCCGACCAGCGCCATCATCAAGATGGTCCAGCGCAATCCGCTGACCGGCCGGGCGCTGCATGTCGACCTGTTCGCCCTTGACCTGACCCAGGAGCTGCAGGCCGACATTCCGCTCGCCTTCATCGGCGTCTCGCCGGTGATCGAGATGGAGGGCGCCATCCTGCTCGCCTCGCTCGACCATCTGAAGGTCCGAGCCCTCCCGGCCGACCTGCCGCACGAGATCAGCGTGGACCTGTCGGCGCTGGTCGACCTGGAGGCGACCATCCACGTTCGCGACCTGGTGGTGGACGGCAAGGTGACCGTCCTCAACGACCCAGACGACCTCGTCGCCAAGGTCACGCCGCCGCGCGAGGAAGAGGTCGAGCCGGAGCCGGTGGTCGCCGAGGGCGAGGAGGGCGCCGAGGGCGAGGCTGCCGAGGGCGAAGAGGGGGCCGAGGCAGCGCCGAGCGAGGCCGAGGAGAGCTAGCCGCTCGCGCCTCCCCACCCGCACCACCGAGGGCCGCCTCGACGGGCGGCCTTCGCTTGAAAATCGCCCCTTCCCGATGGCCCGCGGCGTGGCTATAGTCGCGGGTGGCGGCTCGCCCGTCGAGCCGCATCAGGAAGGAGGCGTAGCCACTCACGCCCGTCCTTCGCCACGCGCATGACCTGACCTTCGCCCGCGCAGCGCGTGCCCTGCACGCCCGCGATCTCGTCCAAGGAGGAGAGGTTCCACATGACGCAACCATCCCGCGAGGAGGTCATCCGGCAGGACGTTCGCGACCTGCACGGCCTCGGCTACGCCCAGGAGCTGCTGCGCAGCATGGGCGGCTTCTCTAACTTCGCGATCAGCTTCTCGATCATCTCGATCCTGACCGGCGCGGTCATCCTGTACGACTACGGACTTGCCTGGTCCGGGACCGCGGCGAGCCTGATCGGTTGGCCGCTGGTCACCGTCTTCGTGCTGGCCATTGCGGCCTCAATGGCCGAGGTCGCATCTGCCTATCCCACCGCGGGCGGCCTGTACTACTGGGCCAGCAGGATGAAGAACAAGAACTGGGGCTGGTGGACCGCGTGGCTGAACCTGATCGGCCAGTTCGCGATCGTTGCCGGCATCAACTACGCCGCCGCCCTGTTCGTGAATGCCAGCATCCTGACGCCGCTCACGGGCGGTGCCTATTCGAACACCACCATCTTCTTCGGCGATCCGGCGTTCGGCGCCGAGGGACCGGCCCTCAACGGGGCGCTGGTAACCATGGCGGGGCTGCTTGCCATCGAACTGGCGCTCAATATCGCCGGCATCCGGGTGGTCGCCCTCCTCAACCAGGTGAGCGTGTGGTGGCACATCTTCTTCGTGGCGGTGATCGTCGGCTCGCTCTTCATCCTTGGCACCAAGTCAACCGGTGCCGATGCAGGGCTCGACCTGTTCGCGATCCAGCCACTCGACACCCTCGGCTCGTGGGACAACACGTTCCCGGTCGGGAGTGATAACCCATTGTTCAGCTTCAAGTACGGGCCGGCGGTGGCCTACCCGATCGTCTTCGCCTTCCTGTTTTCGCTGCTCCAGGCGAACTGGACCTACACCGGCTACGACGCGTCGGCGCACGTCGCCGAGGAGACCGTCGGCGCCCGCAAGTCGAGCGCGTGGGGCATCTTCCTGTCGGTGGCGGTCTCGGCAGTGGTCGGCTACATCTTCTTGCTGGCGCTTGGCACGCACCTGCCGGACCTCAGCCCGCTCTTCGGGCAGCTGGATGACTCGGCTACCTTCAGCCAGTACTACTTTGGGGACGGGGCAGCGGTGCTCTTCATCCTGGGAGAGAACCTCGACGCCGGCCTGGCGGGGGTCCTTGGTGGCGGCATCGCGTTGGCGATGTGCTTCTGCGGCCTTTCCTCGGTCGCGTCGGCAGGCCGCATGCTGTACGCCTTCAGCCGGGACGATGGAATGCCCGGCTCCGGCTGGCTGAAGAAGGTCTCGCATCGGTATCGGACGCCCGCGAATGCCCTCATTGGCATGGTCGTGGGCGCGTTCATCCTGACCTTCCTGGCATTCTGGGTCGGCCGTGGCATCGCGGTGGTCATCGTCACCGCGGTGAGCACGATCTTCCTGTACGCCGCCTATGCCGTCCCGATCTACCTGGGCATGACCACCGACGCGTGGAAGAGCGAGCGGGTGTGGAGCCTAGGCAGGTGGTCGAGGCCAATCGCCGTGGTCGCGCTGCTCTGGATCGTGGCGCTGATGATCCTCTTCTCGTTCCCGACCTCGGGCAACATCTCCTGGCCGTTCATGGTGATCATCGTCCTGTTCCTGGTCGTCTACTACTTCGGGTGGGCGCGACGGAACTTCAAGGGGCCGCACGCCATGGGCCGCGAGGAGGAGCTGACCGAGATCGAGCGTGAGTTCGACTCGGAGGCCGCCAAGTTCTCGGGCTAACCAACCTGTAGATTGCAACGATGGGCCGGTCGGGCATCCCGGCCGGCTCATCGGTCTGTAAACAACGAAAGGCGAGAACGGAACATGGCCAAGGACCTGCGCAAGGATCACCCCAAGCTCGCCGAGCTGAAGACGAAGGTGCGCGCGGGAGAGATCGATACGCTCATCGTGGCGCTCACCGACATGCAGGGCCGGCTGATGGGCAAGCGGGTCCAGGGGCAGGCCTTCCTGAACGGCGCCATCGACCACGGGGCGCACTTCTGCACCTACCTGCTCGGAACGGACATGGAGATGAACACGCCCGACGGCTTCCAGCTGATGAACTGGGAGACCGGCTATGGCGACTGGATCGCGGATCCTCTGTGGGACACCGTGCGCGTCGTCCCGTGGCTCGACAAGACGGCCCTGGTCCTGTCCGACACGGTCGACCACCACGGCCACGAGATCGCCATCTCGCCGCGGACGATGCTCAAGCGGGTGGTCGAGAAGGCAACCAAGATGGGCTTCCGGGTGATGGCCGGCTCGGAGTTCGAGTACTACCTGCTGACCGATACATACGAGCAGGCCTGGAAGAAGGGCTACGTCGGTCTCGAGCGCTTCGGCTACTACAACGAGGACTACCACCTCCTGCAGGCCACCAAGGGCGAGCCGATCCACGGCCGGCTGCGCAACCTGATGACCGAGGCCGGAATCCCGGTCGAGTTCAGCAAGGGCGAGGCCGCTCCCGGGCAGCACGAGGTGAACATCCACTACACCGATGTGCTGGACATGGCCGACCAATCGGTCATCTTCAAGCACGGCGCAAAGGAGATCGCCTGGCTCAACGGGTTCGGGCTGACCTTCATGGCCAAGCCGGATCACACGTGGACCGGCTCGAGCGGCCACCTGCATATGTCGCTGTGGGACAAGGCCGGCAGGAAGGCGCTCATGTTCGATCCCAAGGCCGAGCCCTACGGAATGTCGACGACGATGGGGCACTTCCTGGGCGGCATGATGGCCTATGCCCGCGAGCTGGCGGTCTTCTGGGCCGGGAACGTGAACTCGTACAAGCGCTACGCGGTTGCGTCGTGGGCCCCGGTCAACGTGGTCTGGGGCCGGGACAATCGGACGACCGGCTTCCGGATCGTGGGCGACGGGGCGGGGCTGCACATCGAGAATCGCTTCCCGGGCGGTGACATGAACTCCTACCTCGCCTATGCCGCCGTGGTGGGGGCGGGGCTGCTGGGGATCGAGCGCGAGATCGAGCCGCCGGCCGAGTACGTCGGCAACGGCTACGTGGCGACCGGCTGCGACCGCATGCCGCGGGCGCTGCACGAGGCGATCCGCGAGCTGGAGACGAGCGTGGCCGCGGCCGACATCTTCGGCGCCAATGTGGTGGCGCATTACCTCAACGCGGCTCGCGTCGAGCAGGAGACGTACGACGCCATCGTCCATACCTGGGACCGCGAGCGATACCTGGAGCGAGGCTGATGAGACTTGAGGGCAAGGTCGCGATCATCACGGGGGCCGGCAGCGGCATGGGCCGCGTGGCGGCCCAGATGTTCGCCGCCGAGGGCGCCAAGGTGGTGGTCGCCGAATTCGACGAGAGGGCCGGGGGCGAGACGGTCGACCTCGTGACGACGGCCGGTGGCGAGGCGACCTTCGTGCGCACCGACGTCAGCCAGGAGGCCGATGCGAAGGGCATGGTCGACCACGCGGTGGCGACCTACGGCCGGGTCGATGTGCTCTACAACAACGCCGGCGTGATGCCGGAGCCGGACCATTCCGTGATCGACACCGATGTCGCCACCTGGGACAAGGTGATGGCGGTCAACGTGCGCGGCGTCTTCCTGGGCTGCAAGTACGCCATCCCGCGCATGCTCGACCAGGGTTCCGGATCGGTCATCAACATCAGCTCGTTCGTCGCGCTGCTCGGCTGCTCCGTGCCGCAGGACGCCTACACCGCGTCGAAAGGCGCTGTCCTGTCGCTGACCCGCTCGCTGGCGGTCCAGTTCGGGCCGCGCGGCGTGCGCAGCAACGCCATCTGCCCCGGACCGATCGAGACTCCCCTGCTGATGGACTGGCTGCTGAAGGACGAGGCGGCCAAACAGCTCCGCCTCGCGCGGAACCCGACCGGGCGCTTCGGCAAACCTGAGGAGATCGTCAACGCGGCGCTCTACCTCGCCTCGGACGAGTCACGTTGGACCAACGGCGCGCACTTCGTGATTGACGGCGGCATCAGCGTGAACTACTTCTAGGATCACGGCGTCTGGCGCATATGCGTCCACCCCGACCCCTCATGCTGGCTTGCCTGCTCGTGGTCAGCGCCTGCGCAGCGGTCGATCAGTCGCCGAGCCAGGACGCGAGCTCCGAGGCGAGCCTGATCCCCGCGCCGCTCGACCTGCTCGACTGCGATGGCGCTCCGTCGGAGATGGGCGGCATCGGTCCGTTCGGAATCGTCAGCCTCGGTGACTCGCCGGCGGCGGCGCTCGCCAGCTGGCTCAAGGCTCCCGCCTTCGTGGTGCCGATCAACAACTGGGAGCCGTTCGCGGTGGCCGCCGATCGCGCCACCTTCGTGTATCGCAACGCGGACAGGATCAAGGTGGTGGCCGTCTTCTCGACGGCCCACACGATCCCCGGCGAGGGCGTCTTCACGCTCGACGAGCTGCGCGCCTGCCCCGGGGCCGAGTTCGGGGCCACTGCTGTCTTCGCCACCGGCGACCGGGTATGGACCGATGACGCCGGGCTGATCCTGCGCGACTTTCCCGGTGCCGAGCACTGCGGCTGGCAGCAGGCCCGCCTGCTGCACATTGCTGACAGACCCGAGGTGCGCCAGTACATCGGTGACCCGCTGGGCATCATGCCGCGCGGCACGCTGCACGAGCCGTACAACGGCGATGCGGCGCTCCCCGACGACGCGACGGCGAGCGGCTATCGGAGCGGCGACCTCGAGCTGTGGTTCGTGCCTGACGGCCGGGCCGTCTACGTGGTGGGTCCCGACCGCGTCGAGCTGTGGCCGCGCAGCGACCCACCGATCGCCTGCGCCTGAGGGAATCGCGCGAGCGCGCACGGAATGGCCGTGAGGCTCTAGCATCGCTCGGTGACCGAAGGCTGGCGACGAGCGCTCCTGGCTGTCGGGGTCGCCTACCTGGCCATTGCGGGGTACATCCTGGGCAGGTTCGCGAACTCTGCGTTTCCCACCTTCTACCTCTACCGCCCTCTCCTGCTCATCATCCCGCTCGCCCTGCTGATCGGTCTCGCGGCAGCCTGGCTCGCGCGGTCGCACGCTCCGCTGGCAGCCGGCGCGGCAGCCGGCCTGATCTGCTTCTGGGCGACCTTCACGCGACATTGGCCTGAGGCCCTCGCCGCGGCCGTCGCCTGGGTGGTGCTCGTGGTAGTGGTCAGGCGTTTCGTCCGACCCATGCCCCTCGTGCCGCGCTCAGCATCGACAGCAACGGTTGCCTTCGTGCTCGTCTTCTTCGTGTCGGGGGTGGTCCGTGCGTTCCTGATCGCCGAGGGCGCCGTTGCGCCCGTGACCGCCACGCAGGCCGCCACGGGTCCGAACATCTACATCGTGCTGCTCGACGGCTACCCCCGCAGCGACACGCTGCTGAACGACATGGGGATCGACAATGCCCCGTTCGAGGAGGCGCTGGCTGAGCGGGGCTTCGACGTGTACGACGACGCCCATACCGATCGGCGCTACACGGACCTGACGCTGATGACGCTCCTCACCGGCAGCACCGATGGGGTGCCTGACGACACCGCCCCCGCCAGCGAGATCCAATGGCAGGTGCGTCAGGCGCTCTCCGATGCCGAGCTGCCGCGCCAGGCCCAGGCGGCCGGCTACGAGTGGGACGTCATCGATTCGCCGGCGGGCCACGTCACCTTCTCCGCCGGAACGCACATCCAGCACGGTGGCGTCAACACGTTCGAGGACAACATGCTGGCGGAGTCGCTCGCGGGACCGATCGTCAAAGCGCTGCTGCCAAGCCTGCTGACCGATTCGCTCCGCGCCCACTTCGAGGGGAGCGTGGAGAGCCTCGTCTCGCTGGTCGACCCCGACGCCCATCGGCTCGTCCTGGCGCACCTGTTCCAGCCGCATACGCCATTCCTGTGGGACGCCGACGGTGACCCGATGCCCATTCCCTCCTACTGGCCGGGGGTGAACATCTTCGCCGCCCAGATCGAGACGATGGGGATGACCCTCGCCGAGTATTCGGCCGCGATGGAGGGCGACCTCGCCACGCTGAACCAAAAGCTGCTGGCGATGGTCGACGAGATCGTGGACCGTGATCCGGAGGCAGTGGTCGTGCTCTTCAGCGACCACGGAGCTCGCTATAGCCTGGACCTCAGGGAGACCGAGTGGTACCGCTCCTTCCTCGCCGCGCGCACCCCCGGGCATCCCGGCCTGTTCACAACTGAACCGATCCCGACCGCAATCCTGCGGACGCTCATCCCGCTGTATGTGACCGGCGAGCCGGCACCCTAGAATCACGCCATGACCACCGAGACCAGCGCGCAGCCTGCCGTCAGCAACGTGAAGATGATCATCGGTGGCGAGCAGGTGGACGCCGCCGACGGCCAGACCTTCGACGTGATCAACCCGGCCACTGGCGAGCTGCTGGCCCGCGCCCCGCTCGGCGGCAAGGAAGACGTCGACCGCGCCGTTGCCGCTGCACAGGCCGCGTGCGAGGGCCCGTGGTCGACCTGGTCGGCGGCCAAGCGCGGACGTACGCTGCAGAAATACTCGAACCTGATCAAGCAGAACCTCGAGGAGCTCGCCCAGCTGGAGAGCCGCAACGTCGGCAAGCCGATCTCCGGCGCCCGCGGCGAGGCACTGGCGGTGAGCCTCGTCTTCGAGTACTACGCCGGCGCCGCCAACAAGGTCTTCGGCGAAACGATCCCCGTCTCCAAACCGGGGCTCGATTTCACGCTCCGCGAGCCGATCGGCGTGGTCGGGCTGATCGTGCCGTGGAACTTCCCGATGAACATGGCCAGCTGGAAGCTCGGCCCCGCCCTGGCGGCCGGCAACACGGCCGTCCTCAAGCCGGCAAGCTACACGCCGCTGACCGCGATTCGCCTCGGCGAGCTGGCCCTGGAGGCCGGCTTCCCGCCCGGCGTGGTGAACGTCATTACCGGACCGGGCGGCACGGCCGGCGCGGCGCTGGCAGGGCACGCAGGCGTCGGCAAGGTGGCCTTCACCGGCGAGACGACGACCGGTCAAGAGATCATGCGGCTGGCCGCCGGCAACGTGAAGAAGGTGAGCCTCGAGCTGGGCGGGAAGAGCCCGAACATCGTCTTCGCCGATGCGGACCTCGAGCGCTTCGCGGCCGAGTCGCCGTACGCGGTCTTCGACAACGCCGGCCAGGACTGCTGCGCCCGGAGCCGAATCTTCGTGCAGGACTCGGTCCACGACGAGGTGGTCGAGCTCTTCACCGAGGCGACGCGCAAGGTCGTGGTCGGCGATCCGGCGAACGACAAGACCGAGATGGGCAGCCTGGTCAGCCAGCGGCAGCGCGAGCGGGTGATCGACTACATCGGGATCGGACGGGAAGAGGGGGCAGAGCTGGTGTACGGCGGCGAGGCGCCGAGCGGCGACCCATTCGACGCCGGCGCCTACCTGATGCCAACCATCTTCGATGGCTGCCGCACCGACATGCGCATCGTCCGCGAGGAGATCTTCGGCCCGGTGGTGGCGATCATCCCCTTCACCGACGAGGCCGATGCGATCCGCCAGGCCAACGACACGCCGTACGGGCTCTCCGGCTCGATCTGGAGCCGCGACATCGGCAAGGCGCTGCGGGTGGCCAAGGCGGTGAAGGCGGGGGTCCTGTCGGTCAACACCAACAGCAGCGTCCATACCGAGGCGCCGTTCGGCGGCTACAAGATGAGTGGCATGGGGCGGGAGCTGGGGATGCACGCGCTGGACCTGTACACCGAGATCAAGAACGTCTTCGTCGACCTGACCTGACCCGCGCGGCGTCGACGAAGGCGCGCCACAGGCGGGCGAACTCGGGACCGATGAACTCGGGCCGCTCCGGGTGGAACTGGACCCCCAGCAGCCAGTCAGCGGCGTCGGCCGCCTCGAGCGCCTCCACCAGCTCACCGTCGTCATGCGGCGCAATGCCGGAGGCCACCAGCCCCGGAGCCAGGTCGGCGGGCCGCACCGCCTGGTGGTGGTAGCTGTTCACCTCGGTGCCAAGCAGGGGGTCCGCCTCTCCCAGGATCGCCGCCAGCCGCGAGGCCGGGTCGAGGTGGAGCAGATGTGCCTTCGGTGCTTGGGTGGGGCTGTCGTGGCCCTCCAGGTGCTGAACCAGCGTTCCACCGGAGAAGACGTTGATCGCCTGGAAGCCGCGGCACACGCCGAAGATGGGGACGCCGCGCGCTCGAGCGGCCGACCAGGCCGCCAGCTCCAGGTCGTCGCGCGCTCCCTCCACGGCCACCGCCGGATGGGGCTCCTCCCCGTAGAGGGCCGGGTCAAGGTCGGCGCCACCCGGCAGGAGGAGGCCGTCCATGGTGGCCAGCGCCGCCGCGCGCTCACCCTGGGTCGCCGTCGGATCGAGAGCAACCGGATCTCCGCCCGCTCGTCGCACCGCGTCGAGGTAGCCGTCGAACGAGGCCCAGGTCGGCTCCTCGCGCGCGGCCTGCTCAGGGCCGTGCAGCGTGACCACGATCCGCGGTCGATCGCTCATAGACCGATGATACGGGGCCCCTCTTACAATCGGCGGCGTGACCGATTCGAAGACGCGGGCCGAGGGCTGGCCCGCGCACCGGGTGACCGGTGTGGATGTGTGGCCATATCGCGTGCTCGACGGCAGGTCCGAGTTCCTGCTGCTGCATCGGTCCGGTCGCGATGGGTCACCCTTCTGGCAGGGCGTCTCCGGCTGGATCGAGGCGGGCGAGGCTCCGCATCTCGCCGCGCAGCGCGAACTGCGCGAGGAGACGGGGCTGGAAGCCATCGAGCTTTACACGGTGAATGCCGTCTTCGACTTGTACGCGTGGAAGCGCGGCACGGTCGAAGCGATCGTGCCGTTGCCGCTCGGGTGGCGGCGGATGCCGTGCCGCAGCTCTCAGAGGAGCACGACGAGTGGCGATGGGGGTCGCTCGCAGAGGCGGTGCGCCTTGTCCCATACGAGCCCCAGCGCGCGGCGCTGCAGCGGATGTCGGCCGACCTGCTCGAGCGCCCCGAGCACGCGCACCTCTACCGGATCGGGCCGTCGCCGGAGGGCCACGAAAAAAGTCGTTGACGGGTCATGTGGGGCGCTCCTATGCTGCCGCCCAGCCCGGCCGATCGGTCGCCCAAAGTGCTGCATGCCCGATCCGTGCGGACCAGGAATCTCCAGCAGATTCGGAGGAGAGACTCTCATGGCATCCGCGTCACCGGCCGTCGCCGAGGTCGGGGCTGACGAACGTCAGCTCGCGAGCCTGGGTTATCGCCAGCAACTGAGCCGATCCATTGGGCTCTTATCGAACTTTGCGGTGGGGTTCACCTACCTGTCCCCGGTGGTGGGGGTCTACTCCCTGTTTGCCTTCGGACTGGCCACCGGCGGTCCGGCGTTCATCTGGTCGGTGCCCATCGTGGTCTTCGGCCAGTTCATGGTCGTCTTCACCTTCTCTGAGATTGCATCGCAGTTCCCGCTCGCGGGCGGCATCTACCAATGGTCGAAGCGCCTGGTAGGCCCGCGCTACGCGTTCATGTCGGGTTGGATGTACACGGTGGCATTGCTCATCACTGTTGCAGCAGTGGCCTACGCGGCCAACCTGTTCGCGGCGCCGCTGTTCGGCTGGGAGAACACGCCGCTGAGCACGGTGCTTGTGGCCGTGGCCGTCATCGTCCTCGGCGGCATCCTGAACATGCTCGGCATTCGTCGCCTCGCGCTCCTTGCGCGCGCCGGCCTGGTCGTCGAGATTGCGGGCACCCTGGGACTGGGCGCCTACCTGCTGCTCTTCGATCGCAACCAGGATTTCGGCGTCATCTTCGACACCATGGGGGCCGGGGGCGGGGACTACCTCGGCGCCTTCCTGGCCGCCGCGCTCTTCAGCGTCTGGATCTTCTACGGCTTCGAAGCGTGCGGCGACATCGCCGAGGAGGTCCACGACCCATCACGCAAGGTGCCGCGCGCCATGCAGCTGACGCTGGCCGTCGGCGGCGCGACCTCGTTCTTCCTGGCGATCGCCCTGATCCTGGCCGTGCCGGACATCGGGGCCGTCATGAGCGGTGCCGATGCGTCGCCCATCGATTCGATCCTGCTGGCGAACTTCGGCGATGCCGGAACCACGATCGCGCTGGCGCTGATCCTGTTTGCCTTCGTCTCCTGCACGATCGCCATCCAGGGTGCGGCGATCCGCCTCGTCTACTCGTTCGCGCGCGACGGGATGGTGGTCGGATCACGGGCCCTGTCGAGCGTGCACCCGCGCTGGCACATGCCCCCCGGGGCGGTGCTGGTGGCCGTGATCGTCCCCTCCCTGATCACCCTCCTGCCGTCGGCCACGGTGACGATCATCATCACCTTCGCCGTTGTCGGCATCTACATCGGCTTCCAGAGCGTGGTCCTGGCCTCGATCATCGCTCGAGCGCGTGGCTGGCGGCCGAGCGGGTCGTTCAACCTCGGTGGCTGGGGCTGGCCGGTCAACGTGGTCGGCTTGGTGTACGGCGTATCGGCCATCGTGATCCTGTCGTTCAAGACAGGCGAGGGCCTCGAATCCTTCGTCGATCGGTGGCTCGTCCCGATCAGCGCCGGGGTGGTGTTTCTGCTGGGCCTTGCCTATCTGCTCATCGCTCGACCGACGGAGAATATCCGGGAGGACGCTCGGGCCGATTCCACGGACATGGGCTAGCTGCGCGGAGTCTGAGCGACCGGTCGCGAGCCCTTCGTCAGGGACGTGAGGACCAGCCGGTCGGTAGCCGACATGCTCCCGTCTGAAGCAGACCAAGACGAGCGGCTCGGCGCTCCGGCGCCGGCCGCTCGTACCGCGTCCGCCGATCTGCTTGAGGAGGCGCTTCCCAGCCCGAAGCGTGCGATGCCCGACCGGGCGGAAGGAGGGCCGGATGGCGATTGGGATCGAGCAAGTGGTGCATGCGATCGACGCCTGGCGTGGGCGGACCGTCGAGATTGAGCCGGTACTCGCTGGTTTGACCAATATGAACTACGCGGTCACGGTCGACGGCGAGCGGATGTTCGTCCGCGTCCCCGGCGCCGACACGAGCATCCTCGCGATCGACCGAACGAACGAATTGCACAACACCCGAGCCGCGGCGGAGACGGGGATCGGCGCCCGCGTCGTCCACGCGCTGCCCCAGCACGGCGTGATCGTGCTTGAATGGATCGGCGGGCGTGCGATGACGAACGAGACGTTTGCCGAGAGTGGCATGGCCGCGCGCGTGGCCGCGTCCCTGCGGCGGCTCCACGCCGGTCCACGCTTCCTCCACGACTTCAACATGTTCCGCTTGACGGAGCGATACGTGCGCGCCGTGGAGGCGCGCAGGATCCCCATCCCGGCGGGCTACCGGGAGCGTCTCGAGCAGCTGCCGGAGCTCGAGGGCGCTCTGCGCGCCAGGCCCCTGCCGGTAGTGCCCTGCCATAACGACCTGCTGGCTGAGAACTACCTCGACAACGGCACGGATCTGCGGATCGTCGACTACGAGTACAGCGGCAACGGCGATCCAACCTTCGAACTCGGCAATACGTGCCAGGAGCTGGGCTGGGATGACGCGCGGGTCGGGTCGTTGTGCGCGGCCTATTTCGGCGAGGCGTCCCCGGCTCTGCTGGCGAGGATGCACCTGAACATGATCATGTCCGACGTGGGGTGGACGCTCTGGGCAGCGATCCAGGCGCGGATCTCGACGATCGACTTCGACTTCCATGCTTGGGCCGAGGAGCGCTGGGCCCGCGCGGCCGCCGGCCTCGACTCGGACGAGCTCGCGCGCTGGCTGCGCGACGTGCGGACGTGAGCCGGGGGGGGGGCCGGGCTTTGCATGGAGCTGACGACCAACGATCACTCGGGCGGGATCTCCTTGAAGGCGAACGAGACGTCGATGCCGCGGCTGCGGCGGACCTGCTTTGCGATCAGGTACCAGGCCGCGGAGAAGAGCAGGACACCGCCCACGACGGTGTTGGCGAGCTGCGTGGTCAGCCCCAGCTGGGCGTTGGTGATGAACAGGTACAGGAAGACGACGCCGGCTGCTGACCCCAGCAGGCCGATGATCGTCACCAGCGGCAGGCCGCCGAGCGTGTACTTCGCGCCCGGGGACGCATCGTAGGCCGCCTTGGCCCGGTACGGGAGCAACGCCCCGGCGAGTGCCGTGGCCACGAACACGTATCCGCACGCGAACGTCACGCCGAGGGTCAACGACGTCCAGGTCGAGTCGCCATACGAGAAGCTGTTGTACAGCCAGATCACCGGAATGCTTGCGACGAAGTACACGACGTGGGCATTCACGGGCGTGTGGAACCGATCACTCACGCGGCTGACCCACTCGGGGAGCAGCCGATCGAACGACATGGCGACCATCACCCGCGTCATGCCGATGTAGCAGTTGTGGACGATCTGGTGCCCGTTGAGGATGAACCCGGCAGCGATCAGCAGGGTGACGAGCGGGTTGAACGCGATCGCTGTCGCCAGGATGTTCGGCCACAGGTAGGAACCTGCCAACGACGCCTCGGAGACGCCGCTCCAGTACCCGGAGCCGGCGACATAGAGGAACTGGGACCCCACAGCGCCTTCGAGCACGAAGGCCAGCAGTGCCAGAAGCAGGCCGGTCAACACCAGCGCACCAACGATGATGAACGCCTGGTTCCGGAATGAGCCCGCCGACTTGATCTCGCCATTCTGCTGGCTCGAATAGGTAGCCCACTGCAGCGACGTCCACGCGATCGGCGCGATCAGGAGCGTCGCGAGCAGGCTGAACGGCGGGTTGAGATCGATGCCGGCACCCTGCGCCGCGCTGATCGCATCGGCCGTGAAGGATGACGACCCCCCGATCGCCGCCGAGAAGGCGTCGAGCCGCCCTGGCACCACACCCGGGCTGGTGGTTGCCAAGACGAAGAGCATCGTCCCAAACGAAAGGAGGATGGCGATCCACATCACCCGCTGAACGCGGACGTAGTTGCGGAACCCGGAGGCCAGGATCACCAGGGCGATCCCGGCATTGGCGATGCTCGTCACGATGATCCCCGTCGGCGTCGTGAACCAGGCCGCCACGTCGACCATGCCCGCGTTCTTTAGCGAGGCGCCAAGCCCCAGGAAGAGCGGTGCGAAGCCGAGCGTTGCGAGCAGCCAACCAGAGAGGGCCACCCACTGCAGGATCCAGATCACGAAGCCCGAGAAGACGACCGTGAAAGCCAGACCGCCCCCGAAGACACGGCTCTGGAAGACGTAGTCACCGCCGGTTCGGGGGAAGGCGGTTGAGAGCCAGACGTAGGAGAGGGCGATCGGAATCTCCAAGATCATCGCCAGGAGGATCCCCTCGACCAACCGTCCTCCGGGCAGCGCTCCCGGCGCCCAGAGATAGGTCCAGGGAAAGATCAGGCCCATCGTCAGCACGTTGTACACAAACGCCGACGATGGGGACATCACGCGGACCAGGCCGGATGACTTCCGAACGAAGATCTCTGGCGTAGCCGCGGCGGGGATCGCCTGTGTCGCCACCCTATCCACCTCCCGTATTGCTGTCAATGATCGCGCATCGGCGCACACGCCCTTCGACGGTCAGTCTGGCCGCCGTGATCGCCTCTCGGATCGCACCTCTCTTTCTTCGCCTGACCTGCACCACCCCTTGGGCGGGGCGTCGTTCATCCAGCCGTCATCTGGTAGCTCTCCACCTTGCCCTTGGAGAGGCTGATCAACGTCCCCCGCAGCACCCCCTCACCGTACTCGCTGCCGGGGTTGATGCACAGGGTTCGACCAAGCCGCGCTGCGGCCTGGGACTCGTGGATGTGGCCGTGAAGTCCGAGCAATGGCTGGTAGCGCTCGACGGCAGCACGCACCGCGGTGCTTCCGGCTCCATACATGACCGGCTGCCCGCCACGGACGACCTGCGACGGCGGATCGGTCGTCGCGTCGAGCATGATGCAGGTGTCGAGGGTTGAGCTGACCGGCGGCGCATGGAAGTTGAAGATCACTTTCCCGAAGTCGGTGATCCCCGCCACGCCTTGGTCGATCATCGCGGCTAGCTCCTCCTCCGGGGCCTCTCTCGGCGTCTGCCAGGGGGTCGGGTTGACGTAGGGCAGGCTGACCATGACGTGGTCGTCGTCAAGCGGGACGACGCGGCTTTCGCAGGCCACGAAGGAGCGCGTCCCCTCGGATGGCAGCGTCTCCATCACCTCCAGCAAGTCGTCGTTACCGCCGGACACGAAGCACTGGATGCCCGAAGGTCCAAGCCGATCCTCGGCCAGCTCGATCCAGCGCGCCAGCCGCTCGACGGCCAGGCGGCGCCACAGCTCGTCGATCGCGGCCGGGTCGTCACGCACCGCGAGGTATTGGTCCTCGTCCATGACGATGTCGTAGAAGCCGAGCGAGCGGATCAGCTCACGGGCGCGCTCAACCTCCGCGAGCGTCTCGAGCCGCTCCACGCGCCCATGGATCGTCGCCCGGTGGTGACCGCTCGGCTCCCGGATGACGGGGATCGCAAGCTTCCCCATCACATCGCCGCCCATCACCAGGACATCGGCATGGTAGAAGCTGGCGGCAGATAGGAACTTTCGCCAGGTCCGCTCGGAACCATGGACATCGGTTGCGTAGAAGACCGTCGTTTTCTTCCCCGGGGACCGATCGCCGAAGAGGGGCACCATCGACTCCTGGCCTATGCGCGCATCCGCTCACCACCGGGATCGACCAGGGCGTCGGGGGAGACCGTCCCGCGAGCGGTCCGCCCAAAAACCTCGATCTCGACCTCGTCCCCCAGCGCAAGGTCGGTCGGAAGATACACGTAGCCGAGCATGCGGCGCAATGAGTGTCCGTACGCGACGCTGCGCAGCCGACCGACCACCTCGCCGCCGACGCGCACCGCCTCTCCTCCGTAGACGGGAAGCCAATCTGCGTCCGATGCGCCAGAGGCCGGGTCGGTGATGGTCACGCTCCGCAGCCGAATAGCCGGCGGCCCGGCCTCGCGTCGCTCCACGAGCGGCGCTCTCCCCACGAAGTCGGGCTTCTCCCAGGCGACGAACCGGGACATCCCCGCCTCAAGGGGCGTCTCCCGCATCGTCAGGTCGGTCCCGTAGTAGCGGTAGCCCTTCTCCATCCTGAGGCTGTCGAGGGCCCGATACCCGAAGACGGCGACTCCATGCTCCCGCCCAGCCGATGCGAGCCGGTCCCACAGCTGGACCGCCCACGCCGGCTCGACATACAGCTCCCAGCCGAGCTCCCCGGCGTAGGAGATGCGCTGCGCAAGCACCTCGCCGGCGCCGACCCGGAGCAGGCTCGCCGTCCTGATCGGGAGGCCCGCGTTGCTCACGTCATCGTCCGTGACCGCGCCCAGGACGTCGCGGGCCCTTGGTCCCCACAGCCCTATGCACGCGAGCTCGTCACTGGCGTCCCCCAACGCGACCGATTCGCCGTCCTCCCGGTGAAGCCGTAGCCAGCCGAGATCGCTGGCTGCGTACCCGGCCCCGGTCACGACCCGGAATCGGTCGCCCGCTAGTCGGACGACGGTGACATCCGCCACCATGCCGCCCTGGCTGTCGAGCCACTGGGTGTAGACCACCGATCCAATGGGGCGGTCGAGATCGGCGGTCGAGACACGCTGCAAAAGCGCGAGTGCCCCAGCGCCGGAGACCTCGATCTTTCCGAACGAGGTCAGGTCGATCAGGCCCACCCGCTCCCGAACGGCACGATGTTCCTCCCCCACCGCATCGAGCCACGGCGGTCGAGACCAGCCGTACGCGCGCTGATCCTCCCCTGCCATCCGCCATGATCCGCCTGGTTCGTGGTGGTCGGCTCGCTCCCAGCCGTGCTTCGTCCCGAAGATCGCGCCGGCGTCCTGCAGACGGCCGTGGAGTGGGCTCAGCCGCCGGGGACGCCCGGCCGTGTCGGTGTCGTACGGATAGCGGAGGCGGTAGTAGTAGCGATAGGCCTCCCGGGCGGTCTCGGCCACGTACCGCGGGTCGCGGTACGTGGCTCCGAAGCGCCACGGCCGGTACGCATGCACGTCGACGCCCGGATCGTCGGCGGTCATCCAGCCGGCCAGCGCCAGCCCCATTCCGCCCGCGGCACCGAAGCCATTGAGCGAGAGACCCGCCGCGACCCATACTCCTTTGACCTCCGGCATCGGGCCCAGGAGCGGGTTCGCGTCGGGTGTCATCGCGTCGGGGTGGTTGATGAGCCGCAGCGCCTCGGCATCGGCCAGGAACGGGAAACGGCGGATCGCCCCTGCGAGGAGCGGTTCGAAGCGCGTCCAATCCGGCGGCAGCGAGCGGGACCCGTGCTCCCAGGGCACACCGTCCGTCCATCGGGCATAGGGCTCAGCCTCGTATCCCCCAAGCAGGATGCCACCGTGCTCTTCCTTGCCGTACACCAGGTTGTCCGGGTCGCGGAAGCACGGGGAGTCGGGGCTGAACTCATGCCCGGCGACCGCTCGGAGGGCGACATGCTGGTGGTCGACCGGGGTGCTCGCCAGCCAGCCTCCGGCCATCGCGGCGACGCGTGGCGCCCACATGCCCGCTGCGTTCACCACGTGCTCACAGACGATCCGGCCGTGCTCCGTGACAACGGCGCGAACCTCTGCGCGGTTGCCCAGCTCGATGGCGATGACACGCTCACCCGTGCGAATGGTGACTCCGAGCTCACGCGCGGCCGCAGCCACGGCATGCGTCGCGCTATGCGGGTCCAGATGGCCATCACCCTGCAGCCATACCGACCCGTGGAGCTCATCGGGCGACACGACGGGCAAGCGGCTGCGCGTCTCCTCCGGGCTCAGCAGCTCTGCGTCAAGACCGATGCCGTGCGCACGGCTGACGCCGCGCTGGAGGTCGCGCCATTGCTCGGGGCTGGATGCGATTCTCAGGCTGCCGACCGTTTCGAAGACGCCCAGCTCGCGATACAGGTCGATGCTGTAGCGACGGAAGGACATCATCGTCGCGGAGGCGTTGAACGCGGTCACGAGGCCCGCCGCCTGGCTCGTCGACCCGCTGGTCAGCGCCCCCTTCTCGACCAGCATGATCTCCCGCCAGCCGGAGCGCGCGAGGTGGAAAGCGACGCTCACCCCAGCGATGCCGCCGCCGATGACGACCACGCGCGCCTGTTCGACCATGCCACTCCCGCTGAAACCAGACGCCGTTTTGCGCCGGTGCCACCCTACGGTGGGCTGCGCATCGGCCGCAACCCTGGACCGATGCCGGCACAAGCCATACCTCGGACGACACCCTGACCCCAGTCCGTACAATGCGCGCCTGTGCCGCCCTGAGGCCACCAATGCCGACACGTCCAGCGGAATCAGCGAAGAGCATCGCGCGATCCGTGCTGGAGGCCGAGATCGCCCGCATCACCGACGCGTTGGACGATCGAGGGGTACCGCTGCGCGTCCTGGGGTCCGTTGGTGTGGCGCTCCACTGCCCAACCTCGGCGGCATTGCTGCCCGCCTTCGAGCGAACCTATGCGGACATCGACTTCGCCGGGTACCAGCGCGACGCGGGGACTGTGTCGAGCTTCCTGGCATCGGTCGGCTACGTCGAGGACCGAGAGGTGGAAATGACCTCGGAGGGGCGACGCGGCGTCTATGACCATCCCGGCAACGGGATCCATATCGACGTCTTCTACGACCGCCTCGAGTTCTGCCACCGGATTCCGCTCGACCGACGTCTCGAATACGACCGGCCGACGATCCCGCTCGCCGAGCTCCTGCTCTCCAAGCTCCAGATCGTCAAGATCAACCAGAAGGACGTCGTGGACGTGATCCTGTTGCTGCTCGAGCACGAGTTGGCCGATCGCGACGACGGGTCGATCGACGTCGGGCGAGTGGCGGGGCTGTGCGCGGCGGATTGGGGCCTGTGGCGGACCACCACCTTGAACCTGGAGAAGGTCTCGGCGCTCGCCCTCACCTACCCGCAGCTCGACCAGCCCGCCCGAGAGCGGGTGATCGGCCAGGTGCGGGAACTTGTCACCCGCCTAGAGGCGGAGCCGAAATCGTTCAGATGGCGCGCGCGGTCTCGAGTCGGTGAGCGTGTCAAGTGGTGGACCGACGTCGACGAGGTCCGCTAGGGTGGATGAAGCGCCGCAGGGCGAGCTGCGCGACCAGCTGGTCGCGGCGCTGCAGCGCGTCCCGGAGACGGCCGGCCGCGAACTGACGCTGACGACGCTGTCGGGCGGCATCACCAACCGCAACTATCTGATCGCGCTCGCGGGGAGCGCCGAGCGCTACGTGATCCGCCTGGCGGGGAACGACACCTACCTACTCGGCATCAGTCGCGAGGTCGAGCACGCGGCCACGGTCGCCGCGGCGGGCGTCGGGATCGGGCCGGAGGTGACCGCCTTCATCCGACCAGAGGGCTACCTGGTCACCCGGTTCATCGTGGGCGAGCCGGTCAGCCGCGAGCAGGTGCGCCGGCCGGAGATGCTGCGCCGCGTGGCCGACTCGATCCGTCGCATCCACGGCGGCCCGGCCATCCCGGGCCTCTTCGTGCCGCTGCGGATCGTGGAGGCCTACGCGGCGCTGGCCAGTTCGCGCGGTGTCCCTCGCCCTTCCGCCTGGGACGAGGCCCACGCCGCCGGCCGTCGGATCGAGCGGGCGCTTCTCGACGCGCCGATCCACCTGCGCCCGTGCCACAACGACCTGCTCAACGCCAACTTCATCGACGATGGCGAACGGATCCGGATCGTCGATTGGGAGTACGCGGGGATGGGCGACCCCTTCTTCGACCTGGGCAACTTCAGCGTCAACCATGAGCTTGACCCGGACCAGGATGCGATCCTGCTGGAGGCGTACGAGGGTGAGGTTCGGCCCCCCCGGCTGGCGCGCCTGGCCCTGATGCGGGTCGTCTCCGACTTCCGCGAGGCGATGTGGGGCGTCCTGCAGCAGGGGATCAGCACGCTCGACGTCGACTTCGTGGCCTACACGGACGAGCACTTCGAGCGGCTCCTGCACAACGCGTCCGGCCCCGCCTTCGACGAGCAGCTGCGCGAGGCGGCGCGTGGCTGACCGCGCCTCGGCGCTGCCGCAACACACGCGCTGCGTGATCATCGGCGGCGGCGTGGGCGGCGCCGCCCTGGCCTACCACCTGACGGCCCTGGGCTGGACCGATGTCGTGCTGCTCGATCGGTCCGAGCTGACCAGCGGCTCGACCTTCCACTCGGCCGGGCTGGTGGGACAGCTGCGCTCAAGCCCGACGCTGACGCGGATGATGGTCGACAGCGTCGCCACCTACCGCGCATTGGCCGCCGAGACCGGGGTCGACCCCGGCTGGCGCGAGGTCGGCTCGCTGCGCCTGGCAGCATCCGACGAGCGGATGGAGGAGCTGCGCCGCCAGGCCGGTTGGGCCAAGGCCTATGGGCTGCCGATGGAGCTGATCAGCGCCGATGAGGCGCAGCAGCTCTTCCCGCTGATGGTCACCGATGGCGTGCGCGGCGCGGCCTGGCTGCCGACCGACGGCTACCTCGATCCCAGCGGACTGACCCAGGCCCTGGCGGCCGGGGCCCGGAGTCACGGGGCGACCATTTTGCCCCGGACACGGGTGACCGGCATCGGCGTCGAGCGCGGGCGCGTCACCGGCGTGACCACGGACCGCGGCGAGATCGTGGCCGAGGTGGTGGTCAACGCGGCCGGCATGTTCGCGCCGGAGATCGGTCGCATGGCGGGGGTCACGGTCCCGATCATCCCCTTCGCGCACCAGTACCTGGTCAGCGAGCCGATCGACGGCGTGACCCCGGACCTGCCCCAGTTGCGCGATCCGGACAACCTGGTGTACTTCCGTCCCGAGGTGCGCGGCCTGGTGATGGGTGGCTACGAGCGCAACCCGCTGGCCTGGTCGCTCGACGGCATCCCGGCCGACTTCAACGGCAAGCTGCTGCCCCCGGACTGGCCGCGCTTCGAGGAGATCAGCGCCGGCGCCGTCCGCCGGGTGCCGGCCATGCACGACGCCGGCATCAAGCAGCTGATCAACGGGCCGGAGGGGTTCACCCCCGACAACGAGTTCATCCTGGGCGAGTCGGCGGTGCGTGGCTTCTTCGTGGCGGCCGGCTTCAGCGCCCACGGCATCGCCGGCGCCGGGGGGATGGGTCGCCAGTTGGCGCACTGGATCGTCGACGGCGAACCGGAGCTGGACCTGTGGAAGATGGACACCCGTCGCTTCGGGTCGCAGTACCGATCGCGCTCCTACACCCTGGCCCGCGCGACCGAGAACTACGCCACCTACTACGACATCCACTACCCGAACGAGGAGCGCCAGTCGGCGCGGCCGCTGCGCCTCTCCCCCGCTTACTCGCGGCTGGCGGCGCTCGGCTGCGCCTTCGGCGAGAAGTCAGGCTGGGAGCGGCCGAACTGGTTCGAGTCGAACGAAGCGGCGGGCGACGAGTCGCTCCGGCCGCGCGGCTGGGCGGGGCAGCACTGGTCGCCGGCGATCGGCGCCGAGGCGCTGGCCACCCGCTATGCAGCCGCCCTCTTCGACGAGACCAGCTTCGCCAAGATCGAGATCACCGGGGCCGGCGCGCTGGCCCTCCTGCAGCGCCTGTGCGACAACGAGATGGATCGCCCGGTCGGCAGGATCACCTACACCCAAATGCTCAACCGCCGCGGCGGGATCGAGTGCGACTTCACCGTCACCCGGCTGGAGGAGGGGCGCTTCTTCATCGTCACCGGGACCGCTTTCGGCAACCATGACCTGGGCTGGATCCGCCGCCACGCGCCGGACGATGGCAGCGTGACGGTCAATGACATCACCTCGTCAGTGGCCTGCCTGGGCCTGTGGGGACCGGTGGCCCGCCAGATCCTCGCCTCGACCACCACGGACGACGTCGGCAACGAGGCCTTCCCGTACCTGACCACCAGGCCGATCACGGTCGGGCACGTGCCGGTCACCGCGCTGCGGGTCACCTACGTCGGCGAGCTGGGCTGGGAGCTCTACTGCCCGGCGGAATATGGCGCGCAGCTGTGGGACACGCTGTGGGAGGCGGGCCGCCCGCTGGGGCTGTTGGCCGGGGGCTATCGGGCCATCGACAGCCTGCGCCTGGAGAAGGGCTACCGCGTCTGGTCGAGCGACATCACGCCGGAGGAAACGCCGTTCGAGGCGGGGCTGGGGTTCGCCGTGCGGCTCACCAAGGAGACCGATTTCATCGGCCGCGATGCGCTGATCGCAGCGAAGGAGGCCGGGCCACGCAAGCGCCTGGCCTGCATGGTGATCGACGATCCGCGCTCCGTTGCGCTTGGCAATGAACCGGTGCGGGTCAACGGCGAGATCGTCGGCAGGGTCACCTCCGGCGGCTACGGATTCACCGTGCAGCGCTCGATCGCCTTTGCCTATCTGCCACCGGCGCTGGCCGCCGTGGGCCAGACCGGGGAGGTGGAGATCTTCGGGGAATGGGTCGGCTGGACGGTCAACGCGGAGCCGCTCTTCGACCCCGCGGGAGACCGAATCCGCGCCTGAGGCTACAGTTACCCCAGCCGCACCCGGAGACCTGCCATGCGCTGGCCATTCGCAAAGGGCCCCGAACCGACGCCCCAACCGCCGCTCGAGCCGATCCGGATCTACACCGACGACGGCGTCTTTGCCGGATCGGTGTCGACCGAGGGCCAGCGCCTGACCGACATCCTGCAGCACCACGACGAGCTTTCGTTCCTGCCGGAGGGCGCGGACCGCGACCGCGAAGCGGCATGGGTCCTGCTGCCGACGGTCAAGACGCTCTTCATCGTGCCGCCGCCGCACGAGAGCCCGCCTGAGCACAAACAGCCTCGTGACCGGCAGGAGGTGACGCTGAACATCGGGGCCTATCGGATCACCGGCACCGCCCACCTGCGACCGGGGCTCGAGCGCGACGTCTACCTGCGCTCCACGCAACCGTACCTGCCGCTCACCACCGCGACGGTGATGCGCGCCGATGGCTCGAGCGCGACCGCGTTCGACGTGGTGATCGTGAACCTGCGCTGGGCGGAGTTCGTCGAGACCTAGTCCGGGGTGGCGTGCTCTTGCATCTTCCGCCGCTTGGCCCCCTCGCGGACCTCCTCGGGGAAGGCGCGCATCAGCCGGCGCAGCAGAGAGTGAAGCTCGTCCTTCTCCTCCTCGGTGAGCGCTGACGCGATGAGCGCCTCGCGGCCCGCCTGCGTATCGGTCGCCCGATCCCAGGCCGCGTGGCCGGCCTTGGTCGGCTCGACCAGCACGCCGCGTCGATCATCGGGATCGGGGAGGCGCCGCACCAGGCCGGCGGCCTCGAGGCGATCGAGCCGGTTGGTCATGGCCCCGCTCGAGAGGCCCATCCCCTCGGCCAGCTGACCCGCCGACAGGCGGTACGGCGGTCCCTGGTATCGGAGCCGAGCGAGGACACGGTGCGTCCTGCGGTCGAGCCCGAACTCGGCCAGGGTCGTTTCCATGGAATGGTCGAAGTACCGAGACAGGTTGCCTATGCGCTCGACGATGCCCTCCGTCAGGCGATCGAGGCCTGGGATCTCGCGCACCCAGACCGCCAGCATGCGATCGATCTGGTCCTCTGCCGCATCGACCGCGCGCTTCTTCTGAGCTGCGTTCATGGCCAACAGTATTGGCATCACGTACTCTTGATGTCAAGCCTCTTGACATCGAACTATCTGTGTCCTAGACTGCCGTGGACAGTCTTGAGATGAAGATTCTTGGACTGGAACGACAAGGGCGGTGGGCCGCCAGGTGGAGGACAGAGCGATGTTCGAAATGATGAATCAGCAGGCACTCGCAGTCGGTGCCAACCGGCGTCGCGAGCAGGCGATCCAGACGATGCGCGACGCACGGCACCCGGGCGCAGACGCGGTGCGCCGTGTCGTGGGGTTGGGGCTGGTGGCCCTCGGGCAGCGGCTCGGCGGCGACGCCGCGTCAGGGCTCTCCGCACAGCAGACCGGCGACTGCGCCTAGCGACGCTACCCCAGGTGGTATGGCACGTCGACCACCACGGTGTTGCGACGGAAGAAGAGGCGCAGCTTGAGGCGCAGGGCCGTCTGATTGTGGAGCGGGTACTCCCAGAAGTGACGCGGCACGAACTCCGATAGCACGACGGTGGTCGGGTGGGCCGGGTCCGCGCGATCCGTCGCGTCGATGTAGGCCATCAGCGGACCCATCAGGGCCCGATACGGCGACTCGAGGATGACCAGGTTCACCGGCCCGCCCCAGCGCTCCCAGTCCTCCTTCATGTGAGCCAGGTCCGCCGGATCGTCGGCCACGTGGACGGCCGTCACATCGGCCGAGATGGAGCTGGCGAAGGCGAGCGCGTTGAGTGTGGCACGGTCGATCCGGCTGACCGGCACCAACACGTGCGGCGCCACGCGTCGGGGCAGGGCCTCGCTCGTCGGGTCCACCGCCAGCGCGGCCTCGACGCTGCGGTAGTGACGCCCGGTCGCCCACATCAGCGCGATCAGCAACGGGATCAGCAGGAGCACCATCCAGGCGCCCAGCGCGAACTTGACGACCCCGACGATGATCGCCACCACCCCCGTCGCCACCGCGCCGACGCCGTTGAGCGCGGCGCGCCACCGCCAGCCACGCACCTCGCCGCGCAAGCGCCACCAGTGGACGACCATGCCCGACTGGCTGAGGGTGAAGGCAATGAACACGCCGACGGTATAGAGCGGTATCAGGTTGGTGACGCTGCCGCCGAACGCGAACAGCAGCCCCGCCGCCACGAGGGCGAGCACCATGATCCCGAAGCTGTGCGCCAGCCGGTCGCCGCGGTACTGGAACTGGCGAGGCAGGAACCGGTCCTTGCCCAGGATGCTGGCCAGCCGCGGGAAGCCGGCAAAGGCGGTGTTGGCGGCCAGGACCAGCAGGAACGCAGTGGACAGCTGCATCAGGTAGTGGAATGGGGTGCCGGCGCCGACCAGCGTGCGCGTGACCTGGCTGATCACCGTCTCCTGCTCGGATGGGTCGGGGACGACCCCGAGTTGCGACGCGAGGAAGCTGATTCCCAGGAAGATCGTCGCGAAGAGGCTTCCCATCAGGATCAGGACGAGCCCGGCATTGCGCGCCTCGGGCGCCTTGAAGGCCTGGACGCCATTCGACACCGCCTCGGTCCCGGTCAGCGCCACCGATCCCGCCGCGAAGGCCCGTAGGATGAGCAGCAGCCCGAGCCCTTCGAGGGGGCCGGCTTCCGCCGCCCACTCCGGGGGAGCGGAGTAGTGCGGCAGCGAGCCTGAGACGGCGAGCCAACCGCCGTAGCCGAGCAGGCCGAAGATCGCCACCAGATAGATGTAGGTGGGGACGGCGAAGATGTTCGCGCTCTCCTGCAGCCCGCGCAGGTTGCCAAGCCACAGCAGCGCGATGAAGACGATGCCCACCAGCACGCGCTGGTCGTACAGGGCGGGGAAGATCGAGGTCAGCGCAGCGACGCCGGCGGCGACCGAGACCGCCACAGTCAGCACGTAGTCGGTCAGCAGGGCGCCAGCCGCCATCAACCCGGGGCCGACGCCCAGGTTGTCGCTTGCCACGATGTACGAGCCGCCGCCGCTTGGATAGGCGCGGATCGTCTGCTGGTAGCTGGTGACCACGATCAACAGCACCGCGACGATGGCGATGGTGAGCGGCAGCGTTGCGACCAGGGCGGCCGCGCCGGCGACCACCACCACCCGCATGATCTCCTCGGTGGCATAGGCCGATGACGAGATGTTGTCCGAGGCGAAGACGGCCAAGCCCTTGACCGGCCCGATGCGCTCCTGGGCCTCCTTCTCGGTCGCGATGCGCCGTCCAATCAGGACCCGCCGGAGCAGGTCTGTGACACGACCCAGGGCGCCCTCCGGCTCGAGGACGCGTTCAGATGCGACGAGGTGCCCCGGCGCACGGCGACGGAAATCGGCTGCGTACGG
>JBBDNI010000006.1:0-7158 GCA_040877645.1 Chloroflexota bacterium | reverse complement strand
TGCGTCGCGAATCCGCGACGCAGGGCGCCAGTACATCGAGGGCTTTGGGGTTACTCGCAGGCCGGCGGAGCGGTGGCCGCATCGACGCCCGCGCAGAGGTCGGCCTTGGGGATCCAGGTGTCGACCACCAGGTCGAGCGTATCGAACGTGACCGGGGTCGGCGTCAGGATGATCGACTTGACGGTGTTGCCACCCGGGGTCTCGAAGTCGACCGTTGCCAGCCCGGTGGACGGTTCGACGTCACCCAGGTCGTCCGGCGCCGTCACCTCTGCGTTGGACTTGCCATCGCACAGCTGCAGCGCAGCCTCGCCGGCCGTCTGGCCTAGGGCGAAGCTGTTCTTCCAGACGTCCACGAACTGAAGGCCTTTGGCCACGTTGTTCAGGTTGGCGAAGTCGCCGTCCTGGCCGCTGACCGGGATCGTTCCCTGCAGGCCTTCCTTGGTGAGCGAGGCAACGACGCCGAGCGCCATGCTGTCGTTCTCGGAGAGGACTGCGTCGATCTCGATGTCCTCGGACTTGGCCAGCTGGATGGCCGCATCCATGTTGGTCTCGGCGTTCGTGGTCGACCAGTCGTCGGTGAACTCTTCGTAGATGATGGTGATGTCACCAGCATCGACCTTGTCCTGGAGCCCGGCGACGTCAAACCCATCGCGTAGGAAGGTGGCGTTGGCGTCGCCCGGGTCGCCCTTGATGATGACGTAGTTGCCGGTCGGGACCTCCGCCAGGATCGCCTCGGCCTCCAGGACGCCGACGCCCTGGTTATCGAAGGTCAGGTACAGGATGTCCGGGTCTTCGAGGAGGCGGTCGTAGGCGATGACCGGGATGCCCGCCGTCTGCGCCTTCTCGAGCGCCGGCAGGATGGCCGTGCCGTCCTGGGCCAGCAGCACCAGCACGTCCGCGCCCTGCTCGATCATGCTGTCGATGTCGGTTGCCTGCTGTAGGGCGTCGAGGTTGGCGTCGGCGTCAATGAACGTGCCGCCACCAGCTTCGATCGCATCCTGCATGGCCGGCTTGTCAGTTCGTGCCCAGCGCGGCTGCTGGAAGTTGTTCCAGGACACTCCGACGATGCAATCTCCGCCGCCGGTCGCAGCAGGGGTGCAAGCTGCCACGAGGAGCGCGATGACGGGCAAGATCGCCACTAAGCGGCGAGACAACATGGGTGACTCCTTCTCCATTCGACCCTCAACCAATCTGGTGACTCCATCGTTCACGATACCCGCGGCGATGGCCGACCCAACGCACGATCGACAGTTTCGTGTTTCGGCTCGACCCTTCTCCACGGGAAGTGCTCGTTGAATGTGCAGAGTACGACGCCGCCGGCCCCACGACAAGGTCCCAGCGCACGCTATCTTGGCGCCAGAGCAGAACGGCAGCGTGGTCGTAGACTCACCGCTCGCAAGCAAACCAACAGCACGGAGGAAGATCTCCCATGCGAAGCCTGGACGGCAGCGTCGCCCTGATCACCGGTGCGAGTCGCGGCATCGGAGCGGCCGTCGCGGCAGCGCTCGACCACGCAGGCGTGCGGCTCGGCCTCGGATCGCGCAGCGGCGACGACCTCGGGATCGAGGGCGCCGTGGCCCAGCCCTGCGACGTGCGGGATCCCGCCTCGCTCGAAGCGCTCGCAGCGGCCACGGTGGAGCGCTTCGGCGGCCTCGACATCCTGGTCGTGAACGCGGGTGTCGGCGCGTACGGCCCCTTCCTCGACTTGCCCGCCGACCAGCTCGAGGAGATGATCGACGTCAACGTCAAGGGGGCGATCTACTCGATCCGTGCGGCCCTCCCGCACCTGCTCGGCAGCGCGGCGGGCGACATCGTCACCATCGCCAGCGAAGCCGGGCGCCGCGGCCTCCCCTACGAGGCTGTCTATTGCGCCTCGAAGTTCGCCCAGGTCGGGCTCACCGCGGCGTTGGACCACGAGCTGCGCGAGCACGGCATCCGCTGCACGAACGTCTGCCCCGGAGGCGTGGCGACCGACTTCGCCATGGGGCGGGGACGCACCCCCGCCATGCCCCAGCTGGCCGGCATGATGAAGCCCGACGACGTGGCCGAAGCGGTGATGTTCGCCCTGACGCGGCCGCGTACGCATCGGATCCTCGAGCTGGCCTTCCGGCCGGTGACCGAAACCTCGTGGGGCTGAGCGACCCGTGACCGCGCTCCGCATCGGCATCCTGTCGACCGCCGACATCGCGCGGACCAAGGTGATCCCGGGGATGCAGAAGGCGAGCCGGGTGGAGGTCGTGGCGATCGCCTCGCGCGACGCCGCAAGGGCGAGGAGCGTGGCCGACGAGCTGGGCATCCAGACCGCGCATGCGTCATACGAGGCGCTGCTGGCCGACCCCGACGTCGATGCGGTCTACATCCCGCTGCCCAACCACCTCCACGCCGAGTGGTCGATCGCCGCGGCGCGTGCCGGCAAGCATGTGCTGTGCGAGAAGCCCCTGGCCCTCACCTCGGCCGATGCCCAGGCCATGATCGACGTGTTCCACGCTGCGCAACGCAGGCTGATGGAGGCGTTCATGTACCGCCTGCACCCGTCCTGGATCGCGGTGCGGGACCTGGTGAAATCGGGGCGCATCGGCCGGCTGACGGCCGTCCAGAGCTGGTTCTCGTACTTCAACGACGATCCGACCAACATCCGCAACATCCGCGAAGCCGGAGGTGGCGCGCTGTTCGACATCGGCTGCTACTCGATCAACCTGTCGCGCATGCTCTTCGGCGCCGAGCCGACCCGTGTCGAGGCGTCGATCACGCGCGACCCGACGACCGGTGTCGATGTCCTGACCAGCGGCATCCTGGAGTTCGGCGACGGGGTGGCCACCTTCACCTGCTCGACCAGGGTCGAGGATGACCAGCGCGTCCACGTCTACGGGACCGAGGGTCGGATCTCGATCGGCATCCCGTTCAACATCCCCCCGGATCGACCCACCCAGGTGTACGTGACGGCCGGCGGGGACCCACCGGTCGACCCGAACACCGAGGTGCTCACCTTCGAGACGAAGGATCCCTATACGGCCGAGACCGAGGGGTTCGCCGCCGCCATCCTGGATGACCTGCCGACTCCGGTTCCACCGGAGGACGCGGTCGCCAACCTGCGGGTCATGGAGCAGATCTTCGAGGCCGCACGGCGAGGCCCGTGACGCGCCGAACG
The DNA here is from genome assembly GCA_040877645.1 of Chloroflexota bacterium. Taxonomy (GTDB): domain Bacteria; phylum Chloroflexota; class Limnocylindria; order QHBO01; family QHBO01; genus CF-167. The sequence continues at coordinate 4,010 of JBBDNI010000006.1, read as the reverse complement.
GCCGCGCTCGCGCTCGGGGCGCTGGGCCTGGCGCTGATAGCGGCCGTGGCGCTGGCCGTGCGGGGGCTGCCGCCGGCCACGAATTCTTCCGCCGCAGCCGGCGCCCCCTACTTCGTCGAGGAGGCGGCCGCCGCTGGGATCGACCATCGCTACGACGGCGAGTTCTCGTTTTTCGTGGGGGGCGGCGTTGCCGTCTTCGACTGCAACGACGACGGGCGGCAAGAGATCTACCTCGCCGGTGGCTCGGAGCCGGCGGCGCTGTTCCGCAACGAGAGCGAGGTGACCGGGGCCCTGCGATTCAGCCGGTTGGCGGACCCGACCACCGATCTGACGTCGGTGACGGGTGCCTATCCCCTCGACATCGACGGTGACGGATCGACCGACCTGGCGGTGCTGCGGGTGGGCGAGAACGTCCTGCTGCGCGGGCTGGGGGACTGCAGATTCGAGCGGGCGAACGCAGCGTGGGGCCTCGACGGGGGAGACGTCTGGACGACCGCCTTCAGCGCCACCTGGGAAGCATCGGCCGAGTGGCCGACCGTGGCGTTCGGCAACTACCGCAACGAGGCGAGCGATGACATCGACCGTCTCTGTTACGACAACGAGCTGGTGCGGCCCAATGCCACGGATGGCGGTTTCGCTCCGGGCGTCCCGCTGCGACCCGGGTGGTGCCCGCTCTCGATGCTGTTCAGCGATTGGGATCGGTCTGGCCGACGCGACCTGCGAGTCTCCAACGACCGGCACTACTACAGCGAGTACGGCGACGGCGAGGAGCAGCTGTGGCGCATGGATCCCGCGGAGCCGCCCCGGCTCTGGACGCACGACGAAGGCTGGCAGACAGTGCGGGTGTGGGGCATGGGGATCGCCAGCCAGGACCTCACCGGGGATGGGCTTCCCGAGGTTTATCTGACCAGCCAGGGCGACAACAAGCTCCAGACCCTGACCGATGGTGCGGCCCAACCCCGCTTTCACAACATCGCCGTCGAGCGCGGGGCCGCGGCCAATCGTCCGTTCGCCGGCGACGTGGACATGCGCTCGACCGCCTGGCACGCCGAGTTCCAGGACGTGAACAACGACGGCTTCATCGATCTCTTCGTCTCGAAGGGCAACGTCGAGGCGATGCCGGACTACGCGGCCCAGGATCCGAGCAACCTGATGCTGGGACAGGCCGACGGGACGTTTGTCGAGAGCGCTGATGCAGCCGGCGTCCTGAGCTTCGCGCGCGCTCGCGGCGCCGCCTTGGCCGATTTCAACCTCGATGGCCTGCTTGACCTTATCGTCGTCAACCGGCGCGAGAACGTGAAGCTATGGCGGAATGTCGGCTCCGGCGACGCCGATGAACCCGGCCCGATGGGCAACTGGATCACCCTCGATCTGCGGCAGTCGGGTCCTAATCGCAACGCCATCGGTTCTTGGATCGAGGTTCGGGTCGGGGACCGCACCAGGTGGCGCGAGGTGACCGTCGGGGGCGGCCACGCCGGGGGACAGCTGGGCTGGATCCACCTCGGCATCGGCGGCGATGACCAGGCGCAGGTCGCGGTGCACTGGCCCGATGGTGAAACCGGACCGTGGTTGACGGTCGGGGCCAACCGCTTCTATATCATCGAGCGTGGGGCGGCCGAGGCGATTCCATGGACTCCGACAGGCGGGTGACCACGTGGTGAGGGCAACGGCGAAGGCTCGGCTGGCCGAGGTTCGCTTGCCGCAGTGGCCAAGGTCGGCAGAGGCGCCCGAGCTACCGCCCGCTGTCTATCCCGCCCGTCTCGATTGCCTTCGGGAGCGGGCCACCGAACGCGGCTACGACCGCCTTGTCGTCTATGCCGACCGCGAGCACAGCGCCAACCTGGCCTACTTGACTGGCTTCGACCCGCGCTTCGAGGAGGCGCTCCTCATCCTCGGCATGACCGGCACGCCAACCCTGCTGGCCGGGAACGAATGCATCGGGCTCGCTCGCGCCGCGCCGCTGCCGGTCGACGCGGTGCTCTTCCAGGAGCTGAGCCTCCCGAGCCAGCCGCGCGACCGATCCAGACCGTTGGCGGAGCTGCTCGCTGACGCGGGCGTGCGCCCCGGCTCGAGCATCGGCGTCATCGGCTGGAAGTCGTCGCCGGATCGGTCGTGGATGGATGCGCCGGCGTACCTGGTGGACACGCTGCGTGCCGTGGTGGGACCTGGCGGAAGGGTCGAGAACGCCGCCGACCTCCTCATCGACGCGGCCGATGGGTTGCGGGTGATCAATGAACCCGAGCAGATCGCCGCGTTCGAGCACGCGGCCTGCGAGACATCCTCCGGCGTCCGCAACCTTCTTCTCGGATTGCGCCCGGGCATGCGCGAGCGCGAGGCGGTGCGTCTCCTCGAATGGAGCGGCGCGCCACTCTCCTGCCACCTGATGCTGACCGCAGGTCCACGGGCCCGATTCGGCCTGCTCAGTCCCGGCGACCGGGTCATCGAGCGCGGCGATCCCGTGACCGTCGCCTTCGGGATCTGGGGCGCGCTCAACTGCCGCGCAGGGTTCGTGGTCGAGGATGCCGCCGAGCTGCCCGAGGGGATCACCGACTACGTGGACCGGCTGGTCGGGCCCTACTTCGAGGCGGTCGCCGAATGGTATGGCGCACTGCGGGTCGGCGTCAGCGGCGGCACGCTGCAGGAGATCATCGACCGCAGGCTCGGCGATCCGTTCTTCGGGATCTTCCTCAATCCCGGGCACCAGCTGCACCTCGACGAGTGGGTGAACTCGCCGGTGAGCCGAGGGAGCCGGACCGAGCTGCGCTCGGGGATGGTGATGCAGGTCGACATCATTCCCGCCACCGGCGGCCCGTATTTCACGACCAACATCGAGGACGGCATCGCCCTGGCCGACTCGACCCTGCGCCAGGCGCTCGAGCGGTCCTACCCCGAACTCTGGGCTCGCGTCACCGCGCGGCGCGCCTTCATGCGTGAAGCCCTGGGGATCGACCTCCACGCCGATGTCATGCCCCTCTCGAATCTCCCGGCATTCCTGCCACCATTCCTGCTTCGCCCGGACCGCGCGATGACCCTTGTCGGCTGAGGCCCTGCTCATCGTTGCGGATGGACCGATCGAGGTGGAACTGTTGCCGGAGGTCGGGGCCCGGCTGCATCGGCTTCGGGTATTCGGACACGACGTGCTGCGGACACCAGACGATCCGGCCGAGCACGTGCGCGACCCCTTCGCCTGGGGTGCCTACGTCATGGCGCCGTGGTGCAACCGTATCGCCGCAGCGCCGACCGCGGTCGATGGCCAGCTGGTCGACCTCGCCCCGAACTTCGAGGATGGGACCGCCATCCATGGCCAGGTCCACGACGCGCCATGGCAGGTCGGGCAGGACGGGATCCTGCGCACACGAGGTGGCGGCGACGGGTGGCCGTGGCCGTACGAGTGCACACTGCGCGTCACGATCGACCGCGCGGTCCTCGTTATTGAGCAGTCGCTGACGAACCTCGCACATGGCCCGATGCCCGCCGGGCTGGGGCTCCACCCCTGGTTCCGACGCCCGTTCGACGTGCGCATCGATGCACGACGCGTCATCCCGTCGAACCTCGACCCCTCCGCCACGCCAGAGCCGGTCGCGGGCCGACTCGACCTGCGTGCCATGGCCCCGATGCCTGACGCGATCGACGCTGCGTGGCTCGACCTGGGCGATCCGCCGGTCGAGCTGCGCTGGCCAACGCTCGGCATGACGGCGTCGCTCCGCGCCCGTTCGGATGCCGGGGTGTGGATCGTCGCGGCCAGCCCACCCGGCCTCGAGGCGATGGCGATTGAGCCGCAGACCCATGCGCCGCATGGGCTCCGCCGATATCTGCACGGCAAACCCGGCGGCCTCTTCCCGCTGGCGCCGGGCGCAACCATGCGGTTGAGCATCACCCTGGCATTTGACCGGCTGTAGCCTCGGCTTGACACCCCATCGGGGCGCCGCGTAGACTCCGAGATCGCGCCGACTCGTGTGTCGGCAGGCGTTGTGAGAACGGCGGCCCACCGGGCCGCGCAGCTCGGCGCC
>JBBDNI010000005.1:0-7320 GCA_040877645.1 Chloroflexota bacterium | reverse complement strand
CTGGAACGACACCCTGCAGCGTGACCTGCGGGCGGTGCGGGTCTGGTACGCCGGCTCGCCGGCGCTGCTCGACACGCCATCGACCCGACAGCTGCGCCACGGCACGCGCCTGACGCGGGTCACCTCGACCGACCCGTACTGGGTGCACTACGACACCATGGACCAGGAGGCGCTGTACCGGATCGAGTCGGGGCCGTACGAGGGCGATGCCCTGATCGCCGCCTCGTTCGGCCTGTCGCCGCTGCTCCCCGGGCTGGCCGGCGCGCTCATCGTGCCCGACCATCCCCCGGTCCGCGACCCCGAGGTTGCCACCCGGCTGCTGACTGCCGGCTGGGCCACCGTTGAGCGCGGCCTCCCCTTCGAGGGCTGACCCGCTCCCTGACCCGCTCCCCTCGCACGTCGAGCCACCGCTCGTCGGTATCATGCGGCGCATGGCCGACCAGGAGATTCCCGCCCCGCGACCCATGATTCGCGGCGAGCTGGTCTGGCTGCGCCCGACCGAGCCGTCCGACATCGTCAGCGACTCGAGCTACGCCGGCGACGCCGAGGTCGGCCACTTCCTGGGCGCCAAGACGCCGATGTCGAAGGCCGGGGCCGAGCGCTTCAGCGCCGAGATCTTCTCCCAGAACCCCATGAATCCGAACGGCTACGGCTACGCCATCTGCCTGCTCGGCACCGAGCAGAGCATCGGCACCATCTTTCTGCGCAACGTGGACAAGGTGAATGGGAGCGGGATCGTCGGCATATTCATCGGCGACCGGCGCTACCTCGGCAAGGGATATGGCACCGATGCCCTGAACGCGCTGTGCGACTTCGGCTTCGGCGAGATGCGCCTGGAGCGGATCGAGCTCGAGGTGTTCGACTACAACCTGCGCGCGATGCGCTCGTACGAGAAGGCCGGATTCCAGACCGATGCCGTCCTGCGGCATGCCCGCTTCCACCGCGGCAGCCACCACGACGTGCACCTGATGTCGATCCTGCGCGACGACTGGCTGGCCCTTCCTCGCAAGCGCAGCTGGGAGCTGAGCGAGCCCTACGTCTGAGCGGTGTGCTACGCTGTGCGCATTCACTCGCACACTGGAGAAGGCCGATGGCCCTGGCTCGGACGAACCTCACACTTCCGGCCGACCTCATGCAGGAAGTCGACGAGCTGGCTGGCCCACGTGGCCGGAGCCGCTACGTTGCCGAAGCCGTCGCCCAGCGCGTCAAGCGTGACCGCCTCGGCAAGGCGATCCGCGAAACGGCGGGGATCCTGGTCGGCACCCCGCACCAGATGACGCGTGACGAGGTGACCGCCTGGGTCGACTTCCTGCGCTCTGAAGAGACCGAGTAGTGCGCTATCTCCTGGACTCGACCCTTCTCATCGATCACGCCAACCAGGACGAACCGGCCATGGCGGTGCTCGCGAAGCTCAACGCCGATCGGAGCGACCTCTACACCTGCGACGTGGTGACCTGCGAGGTCCTCTCCCAGGGAGACGCCGAGCACCTGGCCCACCTCGCCGCCCTGCTCGATGCGCTCGAGTACGTGTCGACCTCGCCGCAGGCGGCCCGCCGAGCGGCCGAGGCACGCCTCCGCCGTCACCGAAACGGAGGCAAACTGGGGCTCGGCGACGCGCTGATTGGCGGCATCGCCGTCGAGCTCGGCGCGACGATCGTCACCCGCAACCGCCCCGACTTCGTGCGCCAGGGGATCGCGGTCCTCGACTACTGAGCTCTATCCGCCGTGGGAACTCAGTTTCACTCCTCCCATCGCAGGGCGATTCTGCCCTGGAGGCCGGGCAGTGGTAGGGAGGCCGCCTCCGCCTCGACGGCGTCGCGTTCCTGCCGAGCAAGCCGGCGCCACGACTGGATGGAGACGATGGGTCCCGCACGTCGCCAGGTCCCGACGATCTCGCCCGCCACCAGCACGGCGCCCGGCCAGACCCGCGAGGTCCACAGCGCAGCCCGGCGGTCGGCATCGGGCACCAGGAGATCGCGATCGGCTCCTTGCAGGAGGTAATGCGCGTCGCCGCTGGGGAGGAGCCGCGCCAGGGCGAGAGGGCCAGCCGGAGCGAGGAAGGCTGTTTCATCGGCGCCCAGGATCCAGCCCTCGCCGATGGGCGTCCCCACCGCGCTGAGAGAGCCGGCCAGCGCGTCGAAGGCCGCGCGACCCTCCGGTGAACCGAGACCGGCCCACTGCGCGAACCCACCGGGCGTACCCGGCCCGAAGAGGTGCAGGTAGCGGCGCGCGAGCTCCACGCGAGCCTCGCGCGGATCGACCTTCGGGCGTGGCACGCTCCAGACGGTCGGCTGCCGGGCGCCGTCCCATCGGATCCGGACCGTGCCGGTGGTGGTGGCATACCGCATTGCGTTCGCGTTGTGGAGGTCGAGCCCGGTAGCCGCCTCGTCCATGAGCATCCGCCGACCGTCCAGGAAGGCCGCGAGGCGGGCGGCCATCTCCTCCGCCACGCGCAGGCCCCGGGCGTTCTCGACCGGCAGGCGCCCCAGGGTGAAGACGGCGACATCGGCCGCCGCCACGACGTAGACGCTGAAGCGGGGCCCCCACAGCTGCACGAGTGCGGGATCCTCCGGGACGCTCGGCTCGGTCCCCTCGATACGCGCGTGGATGGAGAGGAGCGCGGCGCGGGGCATGCTGTCCTGCAGGCCGGCCCAGGCCGCCTGCCGGAGGGAGTCCGGGCCGGGAGGTAACCGCTCGTCCAGCGCGCCCACGCGCCGTCGGTAGGCGATGATCTGCGCACGCGTGAGGTTGAGCCGATGGACGGCCATCGGCGAAGACTAGCGGGTGGATTGCGCGCAGTCGGCATTTGCCACGTACGGCGAATCCAAGTCGTGCCGCCGCCAGCTCTGCCCTATGTCTGGGGAAGCGGCGCCTGTGGCGCATAGACCCACAGAAGCTTGAGCGTGGTGGTGCCGTTGTTCCTGTGCTGGTGATGGACGTCCTTAGGCACCCACATCGCCTGGCCCTCCACGAACTCCGCCTCCTCACCCTCGGACACGAGGATCCCGGAGCCCTCAAGCACGAGGTTGATCTCTTCGGATTCGGCGTGGACGTGATACGAGCTCGATTCGCCAGGCTCGAAGACGGTGATCCCGGCCATGAACTCCTCAGAGCCGATGTCCGGCGATACGAACCGGAATGCCTTGCGACGCATCCCCGGCTCGTCGAGACCGATCCAGATTTGCTCGGCGTCTTGGAAGGGCGAGATCAACCGGACCTTCATGTGTCCGACTCCTCTGATTCGAGACCGGGAATCGACACCCCGTCGTACTGTGCAGCGTCCGGGTCGATCATGCGCATCGGCCGCTCGCGAGCCTGTTCCTCGACGAAGTGCGCTGCCAGCCCGAAGCTCCTGGCAATGGCGAACAGGAAGTCGCCATAGGCCGGGTCAAGCTGAAGCGCGGTGAGCGCAACGGCGAGCGCCCCATCGATGTTGACCGGGACCGGATTCCCTGCATGCCGGCTCACCTGGGCGGCCAGCGCACGCACCGCGGCCTCCTGCCGCCCGTCCGACTGTGAAGGTCAAGGCACCATCGTCGTGTCTGCGGGCCGGCCTCAGCCCCTCAGGCGCTTGACGACGGCGCGGTACACCTCCCGCCGGTGGCCGATCCGGATCACCAGCACGACCAGCCGCCGGTCAAAGACCCGGTACAGGATCCGGTAATCGCCGGCCCGAACCCGCAGCACACCGTCCGACCCGCGAAGCTGCACGGCACCCGCGGGCCGCGGCACCTCCTTCAGCCCATCGATCGCCGTCGCCACCCGATGGCGATGGGCCGGCGCCAGGCCCTCGAGCTCTTTCACCGCGCTCGGCAGGAGCTCGATCCGATACGGACGCGCCATGTGCTACAGGGACAGCCGGCGCTTCACATCCTCCCAGGGGATGGGCGTCGCGTTGTCCGGATCGGCCAGCGCCTGGCGCACGAGGTCGAGGTCCAGCTCGTCCTCCAGGCTCTCGAGAAACTCGGCATCGGCAACCGGCACGACGGCTGCAACGGCCTTGCCATGGCGCGTCAGGCGCACGCGTTCGCCGGTGTACGACACGCGATTGATGATGCTCGCGAACTCCTCGCGGGCCTCGCTGATCTTATGTTCGGCCACGACTTCCCACCGTACGAATCGTACGAACTGTACGTCCAGCGTTTCCCGTCTGTCAAGACCGCCGTGTCCGCGGGGGATCGCGCTTCAGTCGTCCCCCCGGGATCGCGGGTTATACCGCGATGCGTTTCAGGGTCTGACGGTGCTCAGCCCCTGAGCACATCGACCAGGATGTGGCCTGCGGAGGGGGCTATCCCGGCCATGCTGCTCAGCCGCAGTAACATTCGGTCAGGAATCGGCGGCTTCTTCGCGGATGTGCTCGGCTGCCGAGCAGGCTGCCTCAAAAGGCCGGCTCGCGGGTCGCGGCCATCGGCGAAGCCTAGCGCTAGCGCTTTCCCACCAGGTACCACGTCTCCATCTCGCCCTTGCCCTTGACCGGGATCGTGCCCCGCGACTCGCACGCGAACTCGTCCTTCAGCAGCTCGTAGGTCGCCCGCGTGATCTGGATGGAGCCGGGGATCCCCTCCGACTGCATCCGGCTCGCGATGTTCACCGCGTCGCCCCACAGGTCGTAGAGGAACCGCTTGCGACCGATGACCCCGGCCACCACCGGCCCGGAGTTGATCCCGATGCGCAGCTCGAATCCCAGCTTGCCCATGGCACCCTGCTCCCGGACCGCGTCGAGCATGTCGAGCGCCACCAGGGCGAGCGCCTGGGCGTGATCCGGCCGGGGTGACGGAATGCCGGCGGCAACCATGTAGCAGTCGCCGATGGTCTTGATCTTCTCCAGCTCGTACCGCTCGGCCAGGTCGTCGAAGTGGCCGAACAGCTGGTCCAGCATCTCGACCACCGCGGCCGGCGAGTTGTGCTCGGCCATCGGCGTGAAGTCGACGACGTCGGCGAAGAGGATGGAAGCCGCGCTGAACTGGTCCGCGATCATCTGCGGCTTGGCCTTCAGTTTCTCCGCGATCGAGCGGGGCAGGATATTCAGCAGCAGGGAATCCGCCCGCTCCTGGGCATCGGCCCGCTGCTGGGCGAAGACCGCCAGCAGGAGGAACACGACCGCTCCGCCCACGACCACGTTCAGCGCCAGCATCGTGTTGCTGAACCACGTCGGCAGGCTGGACAAGCCGCCGGCCAAGACACCCGCGATGCCCGCAGACAGGAAGGCGAGCGCGAACAGGACGAACCAGCCGACCGATGATCGGACGCTGCCGAAGACGAGCGCGCCCATCGGCCCCAGGATGCCCCACAGGCCCACCGCGCCCGATGCCAGGAACCCGCCGGTGGGATACATCGAGAGGGTGGGCGCCAGGGTGATGTCCAGCAGCTGCATCCACACCAGCAGCTCGAAGTTCCGCGTGATGGCGAACAGGCCGATGGACGCCACCGAGATGACGAAGTACCCGAACGCCACCAGGCCCGACACCGCGCCGAGGGCGAGGTAGAGCGTGCCCCAGACCAGCGAGAGCGGCAGGATGAGCACCGCCAGGTAGACCAGCAGCGCCTTGCGCTGGCGCGTCTCGGGGTCGTCGTCCGGGTCGGCACCGATGCGTCCCAGTCGTTCCAGCAGCCAGGTCACGCGCGGAGGATAGCCGCACGGTATGGTCTTGGGCTCCACCAGCCGTCCGGCACGGTTCATGTTCGCAAGGCCTGGCGAGAAGGGAGAAGAAGGATGGCCACGCTCGTTGTCCAGACGTTTCTGACGGTCGACGGCGTCATGCAGGGCCCCGGTGGTCCTGATGAGGACCCCAGCGGAGGGTTCGCTCACGGGGGATGGTCGGTCGGCTACTGGGACGACGCCATGGGAAGGACCACCATTGAGTGGATCGCACAGGCCGACGCGCTTCTCCTCGGGCGGACGACGTACCAGATCTTCGCGGCGCACTGGCCGCACGTCCCGGACGACGATCCAGTTGGTGCAGTGCTGAATCGAGTCCCCAAGTACGTGGCCTCCACCACACTGAAGACGGTGGAGTGGAACAACTCCACGCTGCTCGAAGGCGACGTGCCGAGCGCCGTCGTCGCGCTCAAGGACGGCCGGGACGGCGAGATCCAGGTCCACGGCAGCTGCGGGCTGATGCAGACGCTCATCGAGCACGACCTCATCGACGAGTATCGCCTGTGGACCTTCCCGGTCCTGCTCGGCAGTGGCAAACGGCTCTTCGACACAGGAACGATCCCCGTCGGCCTCGAGCTCATCGACAGCACGATCTCCTCCACCGGCGTGGTCATCGGCCGGTACCGTCCCGCCGGCGCCATCAGATCCGGCACGTTCGCCGTCGATGAGCGGGGAGGAGTCGAGGCGCTCTGGACGGAGCGGGAAGAGAGCTGAGGACTCGGCCTCAGGGTTGACGGAATTACCGGATTCCCGATATTCTGCCGAGGTTATGGCGCCTACCGGCCCGGACTCCTCCACTCGGACGCTTCAGATCCGCGGTCGCGGCACGCTCACCCTTCCTGCTCGGGTGCGGGAACGGTACGGCCTTGAGGACGGCGATCCCCTCACGCTGGTTGACCTCGACGGAGCACTCCTCCTCTCGCCCCGCACCAGCATCGTGGGCAAGCTCGCAGCCGAGATCGAGTATCTGCGAACCCAGGCTGGCATGAGCCTGGACGACCTGTTGGCCGGCGTGCGCGAGCAGCGGGCGCGATATCTCGCCTCCATGTCCGAGGGGGAGCGCGCCGGTGACGAGCCGGCCTGACCGGCTCCGGCCGCGCGTCTTCATCGACGCCGATGCGCTCTTCGCCGGGTCGGCCTCGCCGACCGGCGCCAGCCATCTCATCCTGCAGCTCGGCGAGCTGCGCATCATCGACCTGTTCGCCTCGGTCCAGGTCCGGATCGAGGTCGAGCGCAACCTGGCGGCCAAGTTGCCGGCTGCGCTGCCTGCCTTTCGCGCCATCGCGGCAGCGGCCTGTCAACCAGCGGCGGAGCCCGACCCTGTCGCGGTCCAGTCGCTGAGGGCGAGCGGAGAGGCCGATCCGTCCGATGCCGCCATCCTGGCTGCCGCCCTGGCCAGCGGCTGCCGCTGGCTGGTGACGTTCAACACCCGCGACTACCGGGCCGGCGAGGCGCTCACCGTCGCGACCCCTGGGGAGTTCATGCGTCAGCTTCGCGAGCAACTGTTGGCTCTGGCGTAAGGTCGCGGGCTCCCTCTACGTTCGAGGATTGCTCACGCTCTCCCGCACGCCGATGCTCACGCAGGTGGAAGTACAGGTCCAGCCCCGTCTTCAGGACGACCAACAGCAGCAGCGAGCCGACCGGCGACCCGATCCAGATGC
>JBBDNI010000004.1:0-7818 GCA_040877645.1 Chloroflexota bacterium | reverse complement strand
GGCGGTGATCTCCACGCCCTCGTTGGTGGGGCCTGGATGCAGGAGCGGAGCGCCGAGGCGCGCGAGCTGCATACGCGACTCGTCGAGACCCCAGGTGGCGGTGTACTCACGCAGCGAAGCGACTGCGCCGCCTTCAACACGCTCGAGCTGGATGCGCAGCGCCATCACCGCATCGGCATCGGCCAGGGCGTCTTCAAGGCGATCCGCAACGGTCACGCCGGGCCATTCTTCGAAGTCGCGCACCCATTCCGCTGGCCCAGCCAGCCAGACCGATGCTCCGAGCGCTCGCAACACATGCAGATTCGAGCGCGCCACCCGCGAATGCGCGATGTCGCCGACGATGGCGATCTTCTTGCCCTCCAGCGTCCCCAGCACATCGCGCAGCGTCAGGGCATCGAGCAGGGCCTGGGTCGGGTGGGCGTGCGTGCCGTCGCCGGCGTTCACGATCCGCGCGCCGGTGCTGCGTGCGGCCAGGTACGGGGCGCCGCTCATCGGGTGACGCAGCACGATGGTGGTGATCCCGGTCCGCTCCAGCGTGCGCAGCGTGTCGACCAGCGACTCGCCCTTGGTCACGCTGCTGGCCTCGATTGGCAGGTCGACCACCTGGGCGCCGAGCGCCGTGGCCGCCAGTTCGAAGCTGACCCGGGTCCGGGTCGATGGCTCGCAGAACGCGAGCCCGACCACCTCGCCACGCAGCTGGTCGAGCGTCTCGCGGCGGCTGCGCCGCTCCCGCATCTCGACGGCCAGGTCGAGGCACGCCTCAAGCTCGGGAAGCGTCAGTCGGTCGACGTCGAGCAGGTGACGATGCGGCCATCCGCTCGATGGGCCGGCATCTGCGATCGTCATGGACACAACAGCGCCATCGGCGTTGGGCCGATGGCGTGCGGGTCCGTCCGATGGGTCGCGCAATCTGGTCTCCTTGGCGGCCTCACTGGACCGTCCTTAAAGGTTCGGGCCAGTATAGCCCGCGCCTCTAGGCGGGGGTCTCGGCAGTCTCGGGACGCTCGATCACCACGCCATCGGCCCCGTCCTCTTCGACCACTTGCACGTGGACGATCTCCTCGCGGCTGGTGGGCAGGTTCTTGCCGACGTGATCGGGCCGGATGGGGAGCTCGCGGTGTCCGCGGTCGATCACGACCGCCAGCCGTACTGCTTCGGGACGGCCGTGATCGGTCAGGGCGTCGAGTGCGGCGCGCACCGTTCGTCCGGTGAAGAGGACATCGTCGACCAGCACGACGGTGCGTCCGTCGATCTCGGGCATGGCCTGCGTCTTCTTGACGATCGGCGCGTGGGCGATCTTGGTCAGATCGTCTCGGTAGAAGGTGATGTCGAGCGCCCCGACCGGAAGGCTCACCCCCTCGTGCTGCTCGATCAGCCCGGCCAGCCGCCGCGCCAGCGGCACCCCGCGGCTGCGCACGCCAACGAGCACCAGCCCATCGGTCCCGCCGTTGCGCTCGACAATCTCGTGCGCGATCCGGGTGAGGGCGCGACGCAGCTCATCGGCGTCCAGGATCTGGCGTTCGCTCATCCCTCCGAGTCTAGCCCGATGGGGTCAGCGCCCGTAGACCGCTGGCCCTTGCCAGGGCGGGGGCTCCGCGCCACCCCCAATGGTCCGCGGATCCCCACCTTCGTCTCGGAATATCTGGACGTACGCCGACGGGGGATCCCCGATGCCGGCCGAGGGCAAGCCGATCGTTATCGCCAAATTCGAGCTCGAGATTGCCACGTCGACAATCCACGCTCCGTCGACGAGGTCGAGGCCCGTTCGTGACCCCTGGCTCAGCAAGCCCCCGGTCACGCTACTGCCGTAGACGGCTCGCTGGTCCGGGTAGGTCCCGTTGGCGCTCTGCCGCGCCCCGGTCCAGGCGCCGTCCCAGAAGGCAAATTGGTCGCTGTCAGGGGCCCACGCGAAATCGCCCGATGCGAACGCCTCGCCTCCGACGGGGACCAGGTCGGTGAAGAGCGGTGTACCGATCCAGGGAGAGGCGGGTCCCGTCGACCAGAAGCCGCCGGAGAGGTGCGGCATGCCGCCGCGCGAAAATAGCCACGTCCCGCCATTTGAGGCCATGGTCCCGCTCCAGAACAGGGCGCGGTTGCCATCAGGAGACATGAGCGGCAAGAAGACCCCCCTGGCCGGCTCCTGATCGTAGAAAACCCCATAGAGGGAGACGAACTCAGACCATGGCTCGCTTGCTGCGTGGCTGATGTACAGGGGGAAGCCTGGGGTTCCTGAGACCGTCGGCCAGAACGAGGCAACGTAGGCATCGCCCGTGTCGGTCAGTTGTTCTGGCGCGCTTTGCCCGGCTTCCCATGACCAGACATCGACCGAACCAACCGCCGACGAGGGAGCCTGACAGCCAGCACTCGGCCCGAGGTCGACGGCGACCACGGTGAATGCCAAGAACAGGCTGTCGGGCGACCAGGCGATGCGATCGGTGAAGGGGGCGGCGAGCGAGCATCCGAGGTGAGTGACCTCGCCATCAGCCAGACTCAGTGCCCAGACCTCGTTGGCGCCGGTCTGGCCCTTCTGTGTGATGTAGGCGAGCCACGTTCCGTCAGGCGACAGCGAAGCCGCGACCGGCTGGCCGGAGACCACACCGAGCTCCAGCGAGGCGCCCGTGGCATCGTTGACGAAGGAGAGGCGCGACGGCTCAAGAGAACCGCCGTTGAGCGAGAGGTAGCCGAGTTCTCCAGGTTCCACGGAGACTAGGAGCGGGGGAGTGGTTGGATTGGCGCTCGGGGCACTCGTCTCGGACGGGCTGCTGGACGGAGCGAACGAGAGGGTCGCCTCCGGTGAGCCGGACTGTTGGCCGACGGGGCTGAATGGCAGCTTCCCAAGCACGGAGATGGCGAGCACCGCCGCGGCCACCGTGGAGGCAGACGCGACCAGCGCGACCAGGCCACGCGGACCGCGCCACCACGGGCCGGCGAGGCGCCCGGAATCGATGCCGCCGCGCACCCGCGCCGACAGGTCCCGAGGTGGGTCGGAGACTGGCATCCCCGACAGGATGCGACGCTCGGCCTTGAACGCGGCGAGGGTCGCCCGGCACGTCTCGCAGCGAGCGAGATGGGCGTCGAGCTCTGCGCCCTCGGCGGGGGTCAGGTCGTTGGTCAGCGATGCGCTGATCAGCTCGTCGGGGTGGCGGCCGCGGAACGTCATCGGACCAGGCCCTCCGCCGCCAGCAGGCGGCGCATCTCGCCCCGGGCGCGGCACAGGAGCACCCGAACAGCCCCGGTGCTCATGGCCATCACCTCACCGATCTGCTGGGAATTCATGTCCTCGACGTCCGAGAGGACCAGGCACTGCCGGTGGTTCGGCTTCAACCGCAGCAGGGCCCGATTGATCCGCTCGTCGAGCAGGCCGCTCAGCACCTGGGTCTCCGGACCGGGGCCGCCATCGGGCTGTTCGACGGGCCGATCCTCGTCGTCTCCGATCCGCACCACGTTTCGGCGGCGGCGCATCTCGTCGATCGCCGTGTTGGTCGCGATCCGGTAGATCCAGGAGCGGGTCGAGGTGGCATCGGTCAGGGTGTCGAGCTTGCGGTAGGCCTTGATGAAGGTGTCCTGCGCGATGTCGGCCGCGCGATCGTGGTCGCCGACCATCTTCAGCGCGTAGTTGAAGATCCGGACGTTGTATTCGTCGAAGAGGCGCTCGAATTCGGTCTGGCGGGCATCGGATCGGTCCTGCGGGATGCTCATCACCGCGGGGCGGGGCACCGACCATCGTGCGAGCTCCATCGGTCCTGTTGACGCACGCGCGCGTTCATCCGTTACAGGATCTGCGCCGCGAGGTGCTCGCGGAGCACCGCGGCGGCGTATTCAGGGGCCGCGGGATTGACGGCGAGGGCGGTGGCGCGCTCGAGCCCGGCGATCACCCGCAGGCGGGGATGCAGCTCCCAGTGCCAGTGGAAGGTCTCGTCCAGCCGCTCGCCCACCGGCGCGGTGTGCAGGAACAGGTTGTACGGCGGGTCACCCAGGGCGTCGAGGGCGCCGAGCGTGCGCTGGAGGGTCGCTGTGGCCGCGGCTATGTCGTCGTCGTCCAGCAGCGTGAAGTCGGCGGCATGCGCCCGCGGCACGATCATCAGCTCGAAGGCGGATCGGCTGGCGGCCGGTGCGAAGACCACGAATCGCTCCTCGGCCAGGACCAGGCGCTCGCCGCTCTCCTCCTCGGAGCGGGCAAGGCTGCACCACACGCAGGAGCGGGTCTTGATGACGTGGCGCGCGCCTCCGCCGATCTCTTCCGCCACCCAGTGCGGGACCTGCGGGATCGAGTACAGCTCCAGGTTGAGGTGGCTGCTGCGGGAGCCGGCCTGCATGCCGTAGCTCTGAACGGCCTGCACGTAGCGCGGCTCGTCGTCCGGGCGTGGCTCGGCGGCCATCTCGCGCATCGTGTCGCGCAGGGTGCGCAGCAGGTTGACCGCCAGGCGTGGCGGGGCATCGGCAAGGCGCTCGTGGCGGTCGCGCGGTGCGACCAGGATCTCCCACGACCCGCTCGCGGCCGCCGCCTGCTCCAGCGAGAGCTGGCCGACTCGCTCCTGGCCGGTGTCGATGCGGTGGAAGGCATCCGCGCGGAGGGTCACGCGGCGAATGGTCGTCTCGTCAGCCGCCTCGCCGGAGGGGTCGGGTGAGCTCGGATCCTCGTCGCAGTGGCGGCAGTGCGTTCCCTCGATCGGGGTCGCCTGGATGGCGAAGGAGGCATGCTCGAAGGTGCGGTCCGTGACGATCGCCGACCACCAGCCGGTGACGGGGTCGCGGCGCAGCTCGAACACTAGGCGGGGTGGTCCCTGGTGCCCGGGCGCGGCTGTGCCTGCCACTCCCCGCTGAGGAGCGACATACGCACCACGTTCTGGTAGCGCCCGTCGGAGTAGTGCGCGTGGCGGAGGGTCCCCTCGGTCACGAATCCGGCCTTCTCGTACGAACGCCTGGCGCGTGCATTCGGCTCGTACACGTCGAGCTCGATCCGCTCGAGGCGCAGCTGGCCGAAGCCGAAGTCGCAGATGGCGCGCAGCGCATCGGTGCCGTAGCCCTTCGACCACTCAGCCTTCTCACCGATGCTGATGCCGAATGACGCGTGGCCGTCCTCGTAGTTGACGTGGTGGAAGCCAGCGGTCCCGATGGGTCGCTCATCGGCCAGCAGGCAGATCACGAAGTGGTAGCTGTTCTTGCCCTGGTTCTCCAGCATGACGGTGAACCATTGCTCTTCCATCGCCTTGCTGAACGGGGAGCGCACCGCCAGGTTGCGCGTGACCTCCTCATCGGAGAACCAGCGGACGAACGCGTCGAGGTCATCGCGCTCGGCGGGGCGCAGGTAGACCAGCTCGCCCCGGATGGGCGGTAGGGGACGCGCGGAGGGCGGCTCGCCGTTCAAGATCGGTCCTTTGTGAGGTAGGCTGAGGCTCCCGCAGGATACAAGGAGGACCGATCCGATGGCTGCCGTCCGAACCGCCACTGTCACCTGGCAGGGCCCGCTCGCCTCCGGCAGCGGGACGGTCTCCGCCGGCACATCCGGCCTGTTCATGGACCTGCCCGTCTCGTGGAGCTCCCGCACCGAGCAGCCGGATGGCCGCACCTCGCCCGAGGAGCTGCTGGCCGCAGCCCACGCCGCCTGCTTTGCCATGGCGTTCTCTGCCGACCTCGGCCGCGCCGGCTATACGCCGGAGGAGCTGCACGTGTCGGCTGAAGTGACCTTCGACAAGCTGGAGGGTGGCTGGACGGTTACCGCCTCGGCCCTCAC
Organism: Chloroflexota bacterium; assembly: GCA_040877645.1. GTDB lineage: Bacteria > Chloroflexota > Limnocylindria > QHBO01 > QHBO01 > CF-167. Next base: position 2,084 of record JBBDNI010000004.1, on the reverse strand, counting down.
CGTCCTGGGGCATGTCCACGGCATCACGCCGGACGAGTTCGACCGAGTCGCCGAGGCAACCAGGGACGGCTGCCCGATCTCGCGCGCCCTGGCCGGCAACGTGGCGCTCTCGGTGGAGGCCACGCTCGAAACCGATGGCTGATGCGGAGGCTCCGACCTCCGAGCGCGAGGCGCTGGCCGCGGTAGGCCGCGTCCTTGCTGCGGTCACCGGCGCGGACTTCGAGCTCCAACCCATCCTCGACAGAATCGCGGCGGAGGCCGCCGCACTATGTGAGGCAGAGACTGCCCACGTGTTCCTGCTCGACGGGGATCAATTCAATTTCGTCGCCGCCAGCGGAGGGGGGCCCGAGCACCGGGAGTACGAACGTGCGCATCCCGACCCCATCGACAGCGGATCAGTCAATGGCCGCGTGGCGCTTGCCGGCCACGCTGTGCAGATCCCTGACCTCGCCGCCGATGCCGACTACCGCGGCAGTGGCTACAAGGTCGGCGGGTATCGCACCCTCCTCGGCGTTCCGATCCGGAGTGACGGTGAGCTGATCGGTTCCTTCGGCCTCGGACGCACGACCGTCCTGCCGTTCAGCGATGCCGAGATCGAGCTGGTGACCCTCTTCGCCGACCAGGCCGCGATCGCGATCCGTGTTGCTCGCCTCCTCACCGACACGCACGAAGCGTTGGAGCGCGAGACGGCGGTGGGAGAAGTGCTCCAGACCATCAGCAGCTCGACCTTCGAGCTGGACGCGGTCCTGCAGGCGGTGCTCGACAGCGCGGTCCGCCTGTCGCACGCGGACCAGGGGAACATCACCCGGGAGATGGGCGGTGAGTTCCGTGCCCGCGTCTTCAGTGCGGACGTGCCGCAGGCATTCCGCGACCTGATGACCGGCTTCGTGCCCGTGCCCGGACGCGGCTCGGCCATGGGTCGGGCGATGCTCGAGCGAGCACCGATCCAGATCATCGACGTGCTCGAGGATCCGGACTATGAGCTGGCGGACGCCCAGCGGATCGCCGGCTTTCGGACGATCCTCGGTGTCCCGATGTTCCGCGATGGGGAGCCGATCGGCGTCTTGTCGGTCTGGCGACGCCATGTGCAGGAATTCTCGCCATCCGAGATCAGCCTGCTGAAAACATTCGCGGACCAGGCCGTGTTGGCGATCGAGAACGTCCGCCTCTTCGAGACGATCGACCGGCAGCGCACCGAGCTGGCCCGATACGCGCCGCAGGCGGCGGAGCTGCTCTCCAGCAGCGAGGGCGAACAGCTCCTGGCCGGGCACCGCCGAGAGATCACCGCCCTCTTCGCCGACCTGCGTGGCTTCACCGCCTTCGCCGAGCAGGCCGAGCCGGAGGAGGTCCTGGGCGTCCTCCGCCAGTACCACAGCGTGGTGGGCGTGCTGGCCGTGGAGAACGGCGGGACCGTCGAGCACTTCGCCGGTGACGGCCTGATGGTCTTCTTCAACGATCCGAAGCCGGTGCCCGATCACCAGCTTGCCGCGGTCCGTACCGCCTGCGAGATGCGCGAGCGATTCGGCGTCATGTCGACCGCCTGGCGCAAGCGGGGCTACGAGCTGGGCCTGGGCATCGGGATCGCTGCCGGCTTCGCCACGCTCGGGCGGATCGGCTTCGAAGGGAGGTACGACTACGGAGCAGTGGGAAACTCCGTGATTCTGGCTTCACGACTGTCAGGCGCGGCCACCGCGGGACAGATCCTGATCAGCCAGCGGGTGTTCGCCACGATCGAGGAGTCCGTGGTGGCCCAGCCGGTGGAGGACCTGACGCTGAAGGGATTCAGCCACGCCATGACCGCATTCGCGGTCTACAGCGTGCGCGAGCCAGGGGCTAGCTGACCGCTTCCAGGATCTCGGGCGACAATCCCGGGAAGCCCTTCAGGAACTCGATCCGCTCCCGCTTCAGGCGGGAGACCCATTCGGCGTAGTCGGCGCCCCGTCCGGTTTGCTCGTACAGCATCCTGGGTTGGAGCAGCTCCCGATCGTCGATGCCGGGCAGCGCGCTTGCGACTTCATAGCCGAAGTCCGGGTCGCGCTGCCAGGATACCGTCCCCTCGGCGATCGCCTCGACGATCGCGCCCG
>JBBDNI010000003.1:0-8431 GCA_040877645.1 Chloroflexota bacterium | reverse complement strand
CGCGGAGCTCGGGCTCGAGCCGGAGGCGAATGCAGTTCGCGCAGAGCTCGCGCTCGGTGGAACGGAGATCGCCTCCGACTAGCCCTTCCCTTCGAGGATAGGTTTGGCGAGGTCCTGTTATTCACCGATGACTGGGGCGAGCCGCTTTACGGCGCTCACATCACGGAGCGGCACTTCAAGCCGCTCCTCAAGCGAGTTGGACTCCCGCTGGTCCGCTTCCACGACTGGAAGTTCCGAGGGCCGTAGGGGTTAGGGGGCAACTCGGGGGTCAAATCGGCTCCAATGACACTCGAGCGAATCGATTCTGAGCACGGATCGGCATTCACGACGGCGATTTGGTACCGCATACTGGATTCTGGGCCAAGCGACCCACACGTTCCATGTTGGTTCCGATGGGCGAATCTGACCGTGATGGGACACATGGGACGCTTGAGATAAGGGCTCAGATAAGGGCTCAAGAATCCTACTGGTGACCATCGGCACTTGACCCTTCGCACTCTGGATGCATGTGTGCCCGCGCCCAGGTCTAGTTCCTGGCGCTCACGCGGCTCGCGGCGGCCGCGCGGCTGCTCACCCCGAGCTTCTCGTACACGTTCTCGAGGTGCTTCTTCACCGTCCCCGGCGTGATCCACAGCTCGGCAGCGATCCGCGCATTCGTCTTGCCCTGGGCAGCGAGGAACACGATCTCCCGTTCGCGGAGCGTTAACGAGGCGTCGGCGTCTGACGAGTCCTGGTCGGCGACCGCCTCGTCGAGCAGGCGTCGCCGCAGAGCTGCCCGCGCCTCGCGGGCGCGGAGGTGGATACGCAGGATCTCCAGGACGTCGCGATCGCGCTCCGAGAAGTCCCTCTCGTTGCTGCCCTTGCAGAAGAGCAGCGTTCGCTGCCAGCCAGGACGCGCGGGCAGGCCGAGGTCGAGCATGTACCCAATGCCGTTGGGCGCGAAGTACTCGCGGTAGATCGGCGACTCGCGATAGCGGCGCCAGGCCACCACGTCGGACAGGCGGGCGGCTGACAGGTCGCCGGTTGCGCTGCGGTACTGGGTGATCGCGCACGGCCCAACCGTCCAGTACAGCTCGTCCGCATCGTCCTCGTATCGGCCAGAGGCGTCGACCATCAGTGGCGAGCGCCGCCCCGCGAGGTCGTTCTCCCGGTACAGCGGGTGAGCCGCGACGAGCACGTTGAGGTGGCCGACGAATGATGACGGATAGGGTGTATCCAGCTCGAGCTCACGCGTGTCGGCAAGGAAGCCGAGGATGGCTTGGTAATCCGCCCGCCCGAGCCGACTGCCTGCTCCGCGGCTCACGTCGACAGCCCCGATCGCGCCTGGGCGGCGGTCGCCGCCGCGGCCCGTCCCGCCACGCCCAGCTTCTCGTAGACGTTCTCCAGGTGCTTCTTCACCGTCCCCGGCGAGATCCACAGCTCGGCGCCGATCTGGGCGTTTGAGTGGCCCTTGCCCACCAGGTGGAGGATCTCGCGCTCCCGGACCGTCAGGGACGCCAGCTGCGCATCTGTTGCGTCCGCGGGCGGCCTCGCTCCATCGGTGTCACGAGCGCGCCGATGCAGCTCGGCGAGCGCCTCCCTGGCACGGAGGTGAGGGCGGAGGGTCTCGAGGACGGCACGATCGCGCTCCGTGAAGTCAGCGACGTCGTGGCCCCTCAGGAGGACGAGCGAGCGGTAACGCTGCTGCGCGGCAGACAGGCCGAGGTCGAGGACGTGATCGAGCCCGACGGGCTGGAAGTACTCGCGGTAGATCGGCAGCTCGTGGTAGCGCCCCCGACCGATGACGTCGGACATCCGGACCGCCGTGAGGTCGCCCGTGCGCGTTCGGTAGTCCATGATCGGGCAGGGGCCGACGGCCCAGTACAGGGCATCGTCGTCTTCGGTCTCGGGCGGATTGAGGTCGATGAACCGCCGCGCCTGCAGGTCGGCGTCCTGGTACCCGGCTTCGTCGCACGAAATGAGGGTCCGCAGGGAGTCCAGAACCTCGGCCGGGTATGGCTCCTCGGCGTCGAGGTCATCGACGTCGGCGATGAACCCCAGGATCGCCTCAAGATCCGCCCGCCCGAGCCACATGAGGCGGCGAAGATACGCCGTTCGGCGAATGGACACAACGGGTGCGCGCACCGATTCTGCGGCCACGGGTCCCAGAACCAGTCGCCCCCGAGCGACTCGGCCCCCAATGGAGGCAGCGCAATGCAAATCATTCGCACCCTGACGGCGCTCGCGGCGGGAACGGCATCGGTGTTCGCCACGGTGGCGGTGGCAGCCGCCATGAGCTTCGGCGCGTGGTCGCCGGCGGTGAATGCCGAGTCGATCCCGGGCACGAGCGTAAACCTGAACTCGTCGGCGCTCGACGGCTGCCCGTTCGTCTCTCAGCGTGGCGACGTCCTGTACTTCGCGTCGGGTCGCGCCGGCGGCGCCGGCAACCTCGACATCTGGTACTCGCTGCGCGGCCCGAACGGGGCGTGGGGCGAGCCGGTCAACTTCAGCGCCGTCAACAGCGCGGCCGACGACTTCTGCCCGATGGCCCACCGCAACGGCCGAACGTTCCTGTTTGTGACCGCCCGCGCCGGTGGCTGCGGCGGCGCCGACATCTACGTGAGCCGGCTGCACGAGACGAAGAGCTGGTCGGCGCCGGCGAACCTCGGCTGCACCATCAACAGCTCGGCCGGCGAAGCCAGCCCGTCGCTCACCGACACTGAGCTCTATTTCTCCAGCGCGCGTGCCGGCGGTCCCGGCGGCAGCGACATCTACGTCAGCGCGTTCGATGGCACCTCGTTCGGCGCTCCCGCGCTGGCGAGCGGCCTCAACACGGCCGCGGACGACTCGCGTCCGAACCTCCGGCGTGACGGGCTGGAGCTCTTCTTCGACTCCAACCGGGCCGGCGGGATCGGCGGCGTCGACATCTGGACCGCGACGCGCGCGAGCACGTCGGATCCGTGGTCGACCCCGACCAACCTCGGGGCAGACGTCAATAGCCCGCTCAACGACCTGCGCGCCTCGCTCTCGTGGAATGCGACGACGCTCTACTTCGGCTCGACCCGTGCAGGTGGCGAGGGCTCGCAGGACCTCTACGTCACGACGCGATCGAAGCTCACTGGATCGGACTAGGAATCGAGGGAGCGGTTGGCACGTGCCGCCAGCTCGTCCTTTCGTTCCGGGACGGTACGGTCGCCCAGGCCAAGTTCAAGTTCAAGTAGCACAGCGTGCGCCTCGGACGGCATCCGGCGGCGGACCGGCGCGGGGTGGACCGTGGAGATGATCCGAACGGCTCGGCTGGAGCTCGTCCCGCTCAGCGGACCGTTCATCGACGCGCTCAAGCGTGGCGACCGCCCGTCGGCCGAGCGCGAGATCGGGGCGGTTGTCAGTCATTGGCTCGCGATCGAGTCGGCGCATCTGGTGCAGCTGCACCTGGCCCAGTTGACAGCCGATGCGGCGGGGCTGGAGGCACTCGGGCGGGCTATGGTCCTCGTCCTTCCGTCCGGAAGGCGCCGGGTCATCGGTTCGATTGGCTTTCATGGCCCGCCGGATGAACGCGGTCGGCTGGAGCTGGGCTACGCCATCGACCCCGCGCACAGGCAACGGGGCTACGCGGCGGAGGCTATGACGGCGCTCTTCGACTGGGCGGCGACGCGGTACGGCGTCACGAACTTTCTCGTGTCAGTTCCTTCGAGCCACCAGCGGTCCGGCCGGGTGGTGCCGATCGAGATCGCGTTCAGCGACACGGAGTCGCGCAGGGAGCGGATCGACGGCCTCGGGCTCGAGTTCGAGCCGGACCGAACAGCGAAAAGCTGAAGTAGGGCAGCTGGAAGGATTGATACCGCATACCGGATTCCCGGTGAACCGTCTCATGCGGCTCAAGTCGAGTTCGCCTCGTCTCTCGCAGAGGTGCATGAAGCCGCGCGAGGAACGGCAGCGTCGCTTGGAGGTCCGACTGCGCCAGGCAAGCATCAGGCGCGGAAGATACGCCGATCGGCGAATGGACACAGCGAGATCAGTGCTCGATCCTCGAGCGACGCGAACGTCGCTGCGCAATCCCGGGAGCGGCGTTCCGCGAGCCTCGATTGAGCATCGTCCATGAGCAAAGGAACGGAGTGACGTAAGATGAATCGCCGATTCGGCACGCACAATGGCCCAGCGTCGGGCATCGCGGCAATCCTGCTCGCCTCCGCGGCGCTCGCCCTCACCACCCCTGCCGTCCTCGCGTCGCATAGCGGTGCGAAGGTGGATTGTGGATCCGCGGGAACCTACACGATTCGCGCCACGGAGAACGGCGCGGGCTTTCAGGCCCCCGATCCCTCCTCGGTTCTGATCTTCGAGGAGGGCGGGACGCTCATGCTCTTCGAGGTGAGCGTCAACGGGCAGGTCAGGTTCAGCAATGCCCTGACGGGTCGTGAGAGCAACGCCGTCGAGGAGACGAACTGCTCCTTCACCATTGGGTCCGGGGCCTACTTCGAGGTCGTCGGCATCCTGAACCTTCGCTGAGCCTCGCACCGCGACGCGCGTCGGCCCTCGCTCCCACGGCGGGGGTCGATGTCTGGGGAGCGAGGGGCGAGGGCGCCTTCACGCGAGCGACGCGCCGGCGGGGGCCGGGCTGGTTTGTGTGCGAAAGAAGAGCTCGAAGCTCGGCTCGATGACCCGGTTAAGCACTATCTGAAATCAGATCGGGCCGATGAGGGCGGAGTTGGTACCGCATACCGGATTCTGAGCATGCCGGCCCACACGTTCCACGTTGGTTCCGGTGGGCGAATCCGACCGCCCGTGGGACACCTGGGACGGCCGCGATAAGGGCTCAGATAAGGGCTCACCGCGTCAGCCGTTGACCCGAACGTCCGAAGACCCGCGAGAGCGGGCCAGAGCCCAGATGGAACCAATCGCCCCCAGCCGTGCCCATACCAAGTGAAGGCGGCCATCTTGGTTGCCACGCGTAGGGTGGCAGCGTGCAGAACGATCTGGTGGTACGGGCGTCAGCTGGCGACCACGCGGCGTTCTCGCAGCTGGCAACAGCAGCGATCGGCGGGCTGTACCGCGTTGCCCACCTGATCCTGCGGGATGGCGACCTTGCCAACGACGCCGTCCAGAACGCGCTGATCGCCGCCTGGCAGGACATTCGAGCTCTGCGCGACCCCGATCGCTTCGACGCCTGGCTGCACCGGCTGACGGTGCGCGCCTGCTACCGCGTCGCACGCAAGGAGCGGCATCGGGCCTTCACGGAGGTGCAGCTGGTGCCGATGCACGAGGTTCCATCGGTCGACGATGACCAGCGCCTGCTGGCGGTTCGCGATCAGCTTGAGCGAGGGTTCCGTCGCCTCTCACCGGAGGAGCGAGCCGTGCTCGTCCTCCATTACTACCTAGATCTGCCGTTGGCGGAGGCAGCCGACATCTTGGGTATTCCACTCGGCACCATGAAATCGCGACTCAACCGCGCCACCCAGGCGCTTCGGGCTGCGCTCGATGCGCAGGATCGGGCTTCGGCAGTCTCGACGGGAGGCATCGCATGACTAGTGAACACCAGTTCGACGTGCTGCTTCGAAGGTGGCTCGATGAGGTGGCACCGCCCGGCCAGCCCGATGGTTTGTTGGAATCGGTCGTGATTGCGACGGGCCAAATGCAGCCGCGTCCAGCCTGGCTGGTCCGCTTGCGTGGTGAGCCCATGCCCGAGGCAGGCCGCTCGGGACTGAGCCGCTTCGCGCCCGTGGCTCTCGCTGGGACAGCCGTTATCGTCGCCCTGATGATTGGCATCGGCCTCTTCCTACGATCGCCCAACATCGGTCCGTCACCAGTTCCCGACCAAACGCATGAGGCTGTCCCAAGCGCGACGCCCACGGCGCTCCTGTGGACCCAAGCGAGTCTGAAGGAGGATTGGCCCGCGTCGGTTCGGCCCGAGCCCGACCGAGGCGCGATCGTCCAGCCGTTCGTCGATACAGACACGACTCAGAGCGACGACCCGGATTATCAAGATCCCGCGGGCGACACCGGGTTGCCCGTCGTTCCGTGGGTCGACATCCGGGAGCTGTGGGCACGGGGACGCGGAGGGGTGACCATCGGTCTCGCCGACAACGTCCCGCCCGCGGCAGATCCCACCGAGCAATGGATCGCGTACGGCGTGGTCATAGATACCGATCACGACGGCGTGCCCGACTGGCGATACGGGATGGACAACATGCCCGTCGACGCGACGGGTGAGCGGCCCCACCGGGCATGGATCACCGACCTCCACACCGGTCGAACGGAATCGGCGGCGGGATGCTGTGTTTTCGTGGGCAAGGCATTCTTCGACACCTCCTACCCGGGCGAACCGCCCGGGCAGATGACGATCCTCGAATTTGGCGGCGGAGCCGTGGCGGGTGGAGGCACGAGGAGCCCCGGGCAGGTCCACCCCTTCTACGTATGGGCCTCGGTCATCCAGGATGGTCGAGTCGTGGCCACGGACTACGCCCCCGATGTCGGGTGGCTGGATCCAGGTTCCACTCCTCAGGCCGAGAGTTCGCCAGAGGTCGACAGTTCGCCAGATCCCACTCCTCGGGTCGAGAACGATCCCGACGTCCCGGGAGGGCGGCTGTGGACCGTCACGGTCGTCAACAGGAGTTCCACACCAGCGACGCTGGTCGTGGCCCAGACGACGGAGAATGGGTCCATGGGGCTGGTGGTGATCGGGATCGTGACCCCGAGCGTCGTGCCGCCTGGCGCCACCATCGACGTGACCTTCCTCCTTCCCCCGGATGGAGGTGAAGGATGGTGGATCTACGTGAACCCGGGACCGAACGATGGAGGGTTGCTCGCGTGGAGCGACGTGCCCCTGTGGGGCGAGATCCACATCCAAGCGGACGGGAACATGGGCTGGTTGGGCTGCCCATGCCGCCCGTAGGCGACAGGCCGCGCAGCGGTCGTCCAATGGCGGGTCGTCCAGGTGGTCGATGCCCGGGTCCACTTCACGCGCCGATCCGGAGGCCATCATGGCGTCGCGCAATCCAACGCTCCTCGTGCTTGCCCTCGTCCTGACGCTGACGGCGTGTGCCACCGGCGGGTCCTCCCCCAGCGTCATGCCGACCCCCAGCGTCAGCGCCACGGCGAGCCCGACGGCCGTGCCTGCCCCGACCTACCCGGCGAACGTCAGTGATCATCCGGAATTCTCGCCGCTCGAGGTCGAGACCTACTTCATCGAACCGGTTGGGCCGGGCGTCCGGGTCTTCTACACGATTCCCGCGGAGGGCTGGACGGGCTGGATCGGAGCGTTGAAATGGGGACCCGCCACGGACCCGCCAGATTCGGTCGTCGGCATGAGCATCGTGAACGCGACCAACGTGGTCCAGCATGGCTGCACCGCGCATGCGGCCGCCGATCCGCCGGTTGGGCCGACCGTCGACGACATGGCCGCAGCGCTGGCCGCCCTTGCGCCGTTCATCCTCACCAAGCCGCCCAGCGACGTCATGGTCGACGGCTTCAGTGGGAAGCACCTGGAGCTGACCGTTCCCGACCTCGCAGTTCAGGTCACCGGAGACGGCACCGCATTTACCGACTGCACGGACGGCGAGCTGAAGAGCTGGATCGCACCACCGCTGTCGTACGCCTTCCACGGCTACGCCCATCCCGGCCAGGTCGAGGAGTTCTGGCTGCTCGACATCGATGGCACACGCTTGCTGATCGAAGCCATCCGGTCGCCCGCATCGTCCGAAGGCGACCTCGCCGAGCTCCGCTCGATCCTCGACTCGATCGACATCGTTCCGTAGGGCGATGCGCCGCGGCGTAGCCGCAGCTCAGCGCACGGTGCTGGTGATCTCGAGGATCTCCTCGCCGTAGCGGGCGAGCTTCGACGGACCGATGCCCTTGCCGCCGGGGTGCTGCACAGGCCGGATCTGAGCATGAATTTCGCCGACGGGGGCAAGTTGGTACCGCATACCGGATTCGAACCGGTGATCTCCGCCTTGAGAGGGCGGTGTCCTAGGCCTCTAGACGAATGCGGCACTGGTCAGCGGCGGGACGCGCAGGAGTATAGCAACCGCCTCCCGAGGACCCAACCGGGACGGGTTAACGCGCAGCTGCTCCGGCCAAGGGGGCCACCATCACGTGGCGGCGCTCCTCCAGCCAGCCGAGCACCGAACCCGCCACCTGCGGCCACGTCCCGGACCCCATCACCAGCCCGAAGTGCGAGGCGGACGGGAAGTACTCGTAGGTCGCCCCCAGCAGGTCAGCGGTGCGCCGCGCCTCGGACGGATGGATCACGTCGTCCAGTCCGGCGCCGATGACGAGGGTCGGGACGGCGATCCGCTCCGTGTCGACCGGCACGCCTAGCATCCGCTCTCGTCGCGCGCTCCCGGATTCACGTGCCCCGGCGAGCATCTCCTGCATCTTCTCCAGCTCGTCATCGTTCATGTCCGGCATCCACTCGTGCAGCCGCTCCCAGGGCTGGATCCAGCCCCACCAGGTTGCG
>JBBDNI010000002.1:0-8560 GCA_040877645.1 Chloroflexota bacterium | reverse complement strand
TCTCCGCCTGGGCGGCCATCCTCTTCGCGCCGACCCTGATCGCCAGCATCTACGGCATGAACTTCGTCAATATTCCGGAGCTGGACTGGGTCTTCGGCTACCCGCTGGCGCTGGGGCTGATGCTTCTGGTTGGCGGCGGTCTCTTCCTGCTCTTTCGGCGTCGCGGCTGGCTCTAGGAGGTAACAAACCTTGGATCGCTCCACGCTCCTCGATCGGTTTCGCGGTGGATACGCCGAAGTGGAGGCTGCCCTTGCCGGCATCACCGATGCCGACCTCGACCATCCCGCCCCCGATGGCGGCTGGACCGCACGCCAGGTCGTGCACCACCTCGCCGATAGCGAGGCGACGGCCTACGTCCGGCTGCGCCGTCTGATAGCCGAGGACGACCCACTCATCCAGGGGTACGACGAGCCGGAGTACGCGCGCCGCCTGCATTACGACCGACCGATCGCATCCTCGCTGGCGGTGCTGCGGGGGGTTCGCGCGGCGAGCCTCGATCTGCTCGAGTCACTCTCGCCTGCTGAGTGGAACCGCCACGGGACGCACGAGGAGTCGGGTGCCTATTCGGTGGATCGCTGGCTGGAGATCTACGCGAACCACCCGCACGATCACGCGAACCAGATCCGCGCCGCGGCCGGCTCCAGCTAGCTGGGCTGAGTCCTCGCGGGCGCGCGGCGGCGCGGGGTCCGGGCGGGCACGGTCGCGCCCTCGTCCTCGAGGAACGCCCCGCGTTCGGGGCGGCCGAGCAGGTACCCCTGCCCGAGCGCGACGCCGAGGTCCTTGAGCGTCTCCAGGTCGTCCTCGTTCTGGATCCCCATCCCGACGAGCGCGACATCCGCCTCTCGCGCGAAATGGACCATGCCGGCCAGCAGCGCCCGCCGGCTGAGATCGGTCGCGACACCCTGCACCAGGCCGAGGTCCATCTTCACGTACGCCGGCCGCACCTCGAGGATATTGCGCAGGCTGGCGAGGCCGGCGCCGGCATCGTCCACGGCCAGCATCCGGCCGTCTCCAAGGCGCTCCATGGCGCTGACGATCGGTTCTGGATCGGTGATGATCTCGTACTCGGACAGCTCCAGCACCACGGGCCGGTCGAGCCGCTCGAGGATGGCGCCGATCGTATCGGTCTCGGACAGGAGCGCTGCCGACGAGTTGACGCTGACCCAGCAGTCGGATGGCAGCTCGACCGCCGCCTTGACCGCCGCGGTCATGGTGGCGACCTCCAGGTCCATTCCGCGCCCCACCACGCCGGCATGGTCGAACAGCCGTTGCGTGGTCAGCGGCGCGTCGAAGCGGCTGAACGCCTCGTACCCGACGATGCGGTTCGAGTCGAGGTCGCGAATCGGCTGGAAGACGGGCCAGTAGCGACGTTCCTGCAGGACCTGGTCGATCAGGTCCGCGGCGCCCGCCGCCCGGTCGCCGGTGAGGCGCTCGACATATTGGTGCCAGCGGTCGCGGGAGAAGAGGTCCATACGAACCCCCGATACTCGGTCGCGGGAGCATGGACCTCCGATCGATTTGGGTCAGCCCTGACAAAAGTACCTCGCGCTCAGGCGCCGCGCTGGCTTGACGTGGCTCCATACCATGTGGGAGCCGCATTCAGCGGCGGAGGAGAGTGGAGGTCTGCATGACTGCGACGAGCGTCGCTGGCACCGGCATGGAATCCTCGCAGGGCGAGGGGCTCCAGCGGAACGCGATCGGACTCACCGAGGTCCTGTTCCAGTCGATCACCCACATGGCGCCGGCCGTGGCAGTGGCCCTGTCGATCGGGGCGGCGACCGGGTTCGCCGGGAAGCTCACCCCGCTGGCCGTGGTGTTCGCCATGGTGGCGTGCCTGTTCACGGCCTACTCGATCGGCCAGCTGGCCAAACACCTGCCATCGGCGGGTGGCATGTACACCTACGTCGCCCGGGGACTTGGGCCCTTCTTCGGTTGGCTGATGGCCTGGGCCTTCGCCCTCGCCGAGCCGCTCGTGGCACCCATCCTGCTGGCGGCCTTTGGCTTCTATGGGGCCACCTTGCTGCAGGCCTATTTCCACATCGGTGAGGAGTTCACCTATCTGTGGGTGGTGCTCGCCATCGCATGTGGACTGTTGCTGTGGTGGCTCATCTACAGCGGAATCCAGCTCTCGACGCGCGCGGGCGTGATCCTGGGGGCGATCGAGATCTCGATCTTCGTGTTCATCTCCGTGCTGCTGATCGTCAACGCCGGCGATCGCAACACGATGGATGTCTTCATTCCCGGCGACGCGGGGCTCCAGCCAGCCTTCCAGGGAATGATCTTCTGCTTGCTGGCGTTCATCGGCTTCGAGGCGGCAGCCCCGCTGGGGGAGGAGGCACGGGAGCCGAGACGCACGATTCCAAAGGCGGTCATCTGGTCGACCATCGGGGTGGGCGCCTTCTACATCCTGTGCTACTACGCGGCGACCGTCTATTTCGGGCCCGATCGGATGGGCGAGTTCTACGGCTTCAACGGTGGCGACCCGTGGGGCTTCATGGGCACCGAGGTGCTCGGCACCCTGGGCGGCATCCTGGTGGTCTTCGCGATCATCAACAGCTCGCTGGCCAACGCCAACTCGGGTGCCACGGCGGCGACCCGATCCCTCTTCTCGATGGCGCGCGGTGGGCTGCTGCCGAAGATGTTCGCGGCCGTGCATCCGACGCACCGAACGCCCGTGAACGCGGTCCACTTCCAGGTGGTGGTCGCCATCGTGGTGGCCGTAGGCGGCGGCCTGTACCTGGCCAACGATCCGTTCGAGGGAGTGGGGCCGATCAACATCTACGTCTTCATCGGCACCATGTTGGGCCTGCTCTTCGCCGGCATGTATATGGCCGTGAACGTGGCCGTGATCGGCTTCTACCTGCGCGAGCGGCGCAGCGAGTTCAACCCGATCAAGCACCTCGTCATCCCGATCCTGGGCGTGCTGGCGATGATCCCGGCCATGATGTCCGTCATCGGTGGCCTGACCATTCCGTTCTTCGACATCACGCTTGACCCGTATGCGAACGTCCTGCGATTCACGGCGCCGATCGTCGGTGTCTGGATGGCCATCGGGATCGTCCTGTTCCTGTGGCTGCGGTTCCGGAACCCGGACGCGCTCCACCGGATGGGCCAGATCTACGGCGGGGAGGGATCAGAGCCCGAATAGGAGCCAATCCTCCGCGCCACAAGTGCGCCCACCGCTCCTTAGCGGCAAGATCGCCTCTGGGTCGGGCCACGGTACGGTCCCAATCTCGTGCTGGGGAGCGCTCGGCGCTCCCCAGCAGTAAGAACGCCCCGATTCGCGCCCCAACTTCACTGTAAGGAGCGCTGAGCGCACCTTCGGGCGCGCCACGCCCGGGGGGCGACGGCGCATGATCGGCGGACTCAATGACTAGCCTGCGGACGGCGATGGCGGCGCTCGGCCGCGTGATCCGGAACCCGGACATGCGCCGCGCGCTGCTGGCATGGATGGGCGGCTGGGCCGGCGAGTGGGCCTGGCTGGTGGCGCTGTTCGTGTACGCCTTCGGGGCGGGCGGCCTCGCCGTCGTGGGCCTGGTGGGACTGGCCCGCACCCTGCCGGCCGCGATTCTGGCACCGGTGCTCGGCTCGCTCACGGACCGATTCCCACGGCATCGGGTGCTGCTGGGCGTGCACGCGGGGCGAGCCGTGCTCATCGGTCTGGCAACCGTGGCCGTCGCGGGGGAGTGGTCGCCGCTGGTGGTGTACGCCATCGGCTCATTCGATGCCCTGTTGGCCGTCCTGCATCGGCCCACCCACATGTCGATGCTGCCCTCGCTGGCGCGATCGCCCGAGGAACTGGTGGGCGCGAACGTCGCGTCGAGCACGGTGGAGGCGATTGGGATCCTGGCGGGTCCGGCCATCGGGGGAGCGCTGGTGGCGACCGGCGCCGTGCCGCTCACCTTCGCTGCGCCGGCGGTCATCTTTGTGCTGGCCGCGATCAGCGTGGCTGGCGTTCGGCCGACCCAGCTCGTACGAACCGGTGCCAAGGGTGGCATCGCCGACACGATGCTGGGTGGGATCAGAGCCCTCCGCGACCATCCGCACGCCGCCCTGCTGCTGGGGATCCTGGCGGTGCAGACGCTGGTCCGCGGCGTTCTGAGCGTGCTGATCGTGATCGGCGCCATCCAGCTGCTGTCGATGGGGGAGCAGGGCGTCGGCTTCCTGAACGCGGCGATTGGGGCGGGCGGGTTCGTGGGGGCGCTGGCGGCGATGGCGCTGGTCGGGCGCAGCCGGCTCGGCCCGACCGTGGTCATCGGCCTGGTGCTGTGGGGCATGCCCATCCTGGTGACCGGGGTGGTGCCCAGCGTGTGGGTGGCGCTGCTGGCCATGGCGGTGCTCGGCGCGGGCAATGCGGTCCTCGACGTCGCCGCGTTCACGCTCCTCCAGCGCTCGGTGCCGAACGAGGTGCGCGGACGCGTCTTCGGGGTGCTCGAGGCGCTGGTGATGCTGACGGTGGGCGTCGGTGCGGCGCTCGGGCCGCTGCTGGTGCAAGCGGTCGGCGTGCAGGGAGCCTGGATCTTGACCGGGGCGGTGCTGCCGGTGCTCGGCCTGGTCGCATGGCGCGGCATCGCGGCGGCGGATCGGCGGGCGGTCATCCCCGAGCGTGAGCTCACGCTCCTGCGTGGCGTGCCGATGCTGGAGGTGTTGCCGCTCACCGTGTTGGAGCAGCTGGCGTCGGACTTGCGACCGATGCGCTACGCGGCCGGCGACGTGGTGATCAACCAGGGAGCGGTGGGGGATCGGTTCTATGTCATTGCCTCGGGCGAGGTCGAGGTGGAGGCCGATGACCGGGTCGTGCGCCGCATGGGCCCCGGCGAGTCCTTCGGCGAGGTGGCGCTGCTGCGAGACGTGCCGCGCACCGCGGACGTCGTGGCTTTGAGCGACCTTGAGCTGTACGCCGTTGGGCGCGACGCGTTCCTGTGTGCCGTCACCGGTGATCGGCTGAGCATGCGTGAGGCGGAGCAGGTGCTGACCGAGCGAGCGGCTGGTCTCAGGTGACGCGCAGATTTGCGCTCAGCGGGCATAACGGGCAAGCAGGGTCGGCTTAGGGCCAGTTTCGGGCGTCAACTTGGCCGGCGCGTGCGCTCAGCGAGAATCTTGGCCAAGAAGAGGGTCGTTCGGGGCCTAACTTGGGCGTTATGCCCGCTGAGCGCAAACGCGCCGCTGCACAGGGAGCTCGTCGGCTAGGGCAGGCGCCCCGATTCGGCGATGCGTTGCAGCCAGGGCAGCTCCCGCTCCATGGTCGTCTCCGGACCGTGGCCGGGCAGCACACGCACCGAAGCGGGAATTTGACGCGCCAGCCGGGCCAGGCTGTGAACCATGGCCGCGTCGTCGCCGCCGGCGAGATCGGTGCGGCCGTAGGTGCCGGCGAACAGGACATCCCCGGCGAGAAGCAGCCCGGCCCGCTCTTCGTACAGGCAGACCGATCCCTCCGTGTGGCCCGGCGTGTGGAGCACGTCCCACACCAGGTCGCCGATCCGCAGCTGCTCCCCCTCGCGCAGGTCGATGCTGGCGACGGAACGCGCGACCGTGAGTCCGTAACTGTTCGTTCCGACCAGCCGATGGGCGTCGTCCGGATGGATGGCGAGCGGCGCGCCGGACCCGGCGATCAGCGCGGCGTTGTCGAAGATGTGATCGATGTGCCCGTGCGAGTTGGCGATGACGTGCAGCTTCAGGCCGTTGGCCGCCACGCGTTCGAGGAGCGGGTCGGCGGCGCCCATGCCGGGGTCGAGGACCAGCGCGTCGGGCGAGCGGCCATCCCAGACAAGGTAGGCGTTCGCCTGCCACGGCCCGAAGGAGCCGACCTCCAGGTGCGGGTGCTGCGCGCCCGCGCGCGCGACAGTGGTCTCGGGCTCAGTCACGGTTCGCGCAGGATAGGGCAACATCAGCGCCATGCCATCGGACGAGCCCCGCCGGTTCTGCTGCGACGAGGACCTGGCGCGGATCGGCTACGACGGCCAGGACGCGGCCGACGACGTGGAGCTGTGGCGCGAGCATGGGCCGCGGAATGAGACCCAGGAGCTGCTCGACGTCATCCTGGCCGAGGGGGTCGAGGGAGCAACCCTGCTCGACATCGGCGCCGGTGTCGGCGCGGTGCATGTCACCCTGCTGGAGGCGGGCGCCGCCACCGCGTTGGACGTTGACGCGTCACCCGAGTACATCGATGCGGCGAAGGCAGAGGCCGAGCGCCGAGGCCTGGCGGACCGGATTGAATATCGGTACGGCGACGTGGTGGAGCTTGCGGCAGACTTGCCGTCGGCCGACATCGTGACCGCCGACTCGGTGATCTGCTGTTACCCGTATCTCGCCCCGTTCCTGGCTGCGGCAGTGGCCACCGGCCCGCGGATCGTGGGGCTGACCTACATCCACGACGCCTGGTGGCTTCGGATCTGGATGCGGTTCTGGAACCTGGTCTGGGTGCTGCGCCGCTTTCCAGACCGATGGTGCGTCCACCGCCACCGCACGGTAGACCGCCTGATGGTGGAGGCGGGATACGAGGTGATCCACGACGGCGGGACGTGGAACTGGCGGGTGGTGGTCTACCGGGCTACTGCTCGGACGAGTCGGCCGGGCCATGCAGCCCGGAGCCGACGGGGGCCAGCGTGAGACCCAGCACGCGGGCCAGCTCATCGGTCAGGCGGGCTTCGACAGCGCCCATGTCAACCGGGTGGCCGAGCTCGCGGGCGAGGGTGGTGACCTCCTTGTCCGCGATCCCGCAGGGCACCATCTCGGCGAACCAGCGCAGCTCGGTGTTGACATTCAGGGCCAGGCCGTGGGTGGTCACTCCTCTGCGCACCCGGACGCCGATGGCGCCCAGCTTGCGGTTTCCCTCGACCCAGACGCCGGTCAGGCCGTCGAGCCGATGGGCCGGCACGCCGAAGGCGGCGGCAGCGGCGATGATCGCCTCCTCCAGGCTGCGGACGTAGCGGCGCAGGTCGAGGGGGTCGCGCAGCTCGACGATCGGATAGGCGACCAGCTGGCCAGGCCCATGGAATGTGATGTCACCGCCACGGTCGACGCGGACGAACTCGGCGCCGATCTCGCGCAGCCGCTGGGGCGTGGCCAGCAGGTTGGCCTCGTCGCCGCCCCGACCGATGGTGTAGACCGGGAAATGCTCGACCATCAGCAGCCGATCCCCGATGCGCCGGCTGCGGCGCTGCTCGGCCAGCTCGTCCTGGAGCTCCCAGGCGGGCTGGTAGGCGACGGTGCCGAGCCGTTCGACGGTGAGGATCCCGCCGTGGGCCAGAACGAGCGGCTTCGCGTCGCTGGCCGGCTCGAACGGGGCGTCGCGGCGCGGGCGCCTGGGTGCCTCAGACTCGGCCACGGCCGTTGGAGGGGTGGTGATGTCGCGCATCGCAGGGCTGGCGTTCGTCACATTCACACCCGGTGAGCGCCATGCGGCGCTGAGCGGCGGAAACCTGCCAGATTCCCACCCCGTGAGCGCATGGCACGCTGCGACGCGCCAAACGGGACGAATTCACATGAGGTGAGCACCTGGCACCGCGCGCGGCGGTCAGGGGTGCTTCGCGCCCGCCTGGTGTGAATCTGGCAGAGGAACAAGCTTGGGCCGTCAGACCGTGGCGGTGCCGTGCACGCCGCGCAGCCCGCGGAGCGCCTCGATCATGCCCAGGTGCCGGCTGACGTGCGACAGGTGGCGGATCAGCGCGTCGTCGAGGGGCGCCTCCTTGCCGAGGAGGTCGTCGGCCCGCCGCAGGATCGTCTCGTCGTCCAGGGCGCCGACGGCCTGCTCCAGGTCGGAGAACGCGCCGCGCAGGTAGGTAGCCAGCTGATCGCGGCCGGGGAACGGCAGGCGAGCTGCCTCCTCATCGGGCAGTTCCATGCCGGTATCGCCCTTGCCCTGCTCAGCCGGGAACTCCCACTTGGTGGTCAAGTCCTCGCGGTGCCAGCGCTGCGCGTGACCGCTGACGGCCTCCGCCCATCGGTCAGCCCACCGGCCGGTGTGCCACAGGTGGAAGGCGATCGAGGGAGAGGTGGGGCCGGGATCCCAGGCGAGGTCCGCATCGGTGCAGGCCTGCGCGGCCTCGACGAGGTGCGTGTGGGTGATGGCCATCCGCCCGGCGAGGATGGCGACGTGGTTGCGGGCAGCCATCAGCTGGCAACCGCCGCGACGCCGGGCACCTGTTCGGCGGCGCGGTACGAGGAGCGCACCAGCGGCCCGGACTGCACGTGCCGGAATCCGAGCTCCAGGCCGATCCGCCGCAGGGCGACGAACTCGGCCGGGGTGTAGTACTTGTGCAGCGGCAGGTGCTGGCGGGACGGGCGCAGGTATTGACCGATGGTCAGCACTTCGATCTGCGCCTCGCGCAGCAGCCGCATGGCGTCGAGCAGCTCCTCGGTGGTCTCGCCCAGGCCGACCATCATCCCCGTCTTGGTCACCATCGCATGGTGGCCGATCTCGGTGGCGATGCCGCGCCCGATGGTCAGGACCGAGACGGACCGATCCCACCGCGCCCGGCGACGGACCGGGCGCTGGAGCCGCGGCACCGTCTCGACGTTGTGGTTCAGGATCTCGGGCTGGGCCTCGACCACGGTCCGG
>JBBDNI010000001.1:4497-8824 GCA_040877645.1 Chloroflexota bacterium | reverse complement strand
AGTAGCTCGGCAGCTGGGGAAGCCCGGCCAGGAAGGCGGCCTGCGCCAGGGAGAGCGAGTGCAGGTCGGAGGTGCCGAAGAAGTTCGCGGCGGCGGCCTTGATGCCATACGAGCGGTTGCCGTAATAGATGAGGTTCAGGTACGTCTCCAGGATCTGCTCCTTGCCGGCGCGACCGGGGTACGCGGCCGTCACCTGGCGGGCAAGGATCTGCTCGCGAATCTTGTCCTCGAAGCCGCGCCCCTCCAGGAAGGTGAGCGCTGGCTGCTCGCAGGGGTCGGTTGGCGCCTCCTGGGCGCCGGGATCGAGCTCGATCGACGCTGCGGCCGACGGGGGCGGCTCGGCGGCGGCCTGCGCCTCCTTGATCGATCCGGCGTACTTGATCACCTGCTGGGTGATGGTGCTCGCGCCCTGGACGATCGACCCGGCCTCGAGGTTGACGAGCGCCGCTCGCGCGACGGCGGCGTAGTCGATCCCGTCGTTCGTCCAGAAGGTGCGATCCTCGGCGGCCACCGCGGCTTCGACGATCGAGTCGGGGAGGGTCGCGAATCGGACCTCCTCACGGTTCTCGCACTCGAAGCGAGCCAGTAGGACCGTGCCGGTTCGGTCGTACACGTAGGTCGTGGCCGGCATCGCGATCCCGTCCAGGATCCGCGGGTCCGGCAGGCCGGTCGCAAAGTAGTTGTACGCCGCCAGGAGCCCCGCGCCGGTGCCGACCGCGGTACCGCCGATGAACAGCACGAACAGGCCGACGGCGACGGCAATGAGGGTGGTCAGCCCGCGCCGCGGGCTGCGACGCTGCGTGGTGCGGCGGATCATCAACCGATGACGGCGCCGCTGCATGGCCGGGTGCATCAGGCGGAACGGTACCCCATGCGGGCCCTTCGGTCGAATGCGCGGGGCTTGTGGCGCATGGATGGCGAGCGGTCTACGGCAGGTATCTCCTCGGGTTGACCGGCACGCCATCGAAGAGCACGCCGAAGTGCAGGTGGCAGCCGGTCGCGAAGCCGGTGGCGCCCTCGTACCCGATGACGTCGCCGACATGGACCTCCTGGCCGACCGTCACCACCTCACGCGAGAGGTGCCAGTACTGGGTCGCCAGCCGCTGCGAGTGGCCGATCAGGACGCCGATGGCGTAGTCCCCGTACTTCGAGTTCGGCCGCCCGTCGGCAAACACAACCCCGTCGCCAGCAGCGTAGATCGGTCCTCCGCAGCGGTTCAGGTAGGCCATGTCGAGCCCGCCGTGGTAGTAGGTGTACTCCTGGGTGATCATGAAGGCACCGCGCTCTGGCCACACAAATCGACCGCGGTACGCAATGTCGAGCTTCCTGGCAGCCTCGATCAGCTTCTCGACCAGTGCCTGCTGCCCCGCGACCGCCATCTCCTGGGCGGCGACCAGGTCGCGCTGCTCGCCCGCAGTCTTGGAGATGGAGGCAAATTGCACCTCCTGGGCGTCGCGGAGCTCCTCGAGCTGCTGCTTCTTCTCTTCAAGGGCCAGACGCGCCTGGTCGAGGAGCTCCTGCTGCTCCTCGAGTGCAGCCGCCCGCTCAGCCGACGCGTCGCGCAGGGCGCCGAGGGCGTCCCTGCCCACGCTCAGCGTCTCGTTTCGCACCTCAAGGCGCTCGCGTCGATCGCGAATCTCGGCTGCGAGCCGTCGGTCCTCATCCGTCAGCGTGAGCATGTAGGAGAGCTCGCTGGTGGCACGCGTGAACGAGTCGGTCGAGAGCAGGACCTCGAGCACCGAGGTCTGACTCTGCTCGTAGGCGGTCCGCATGTGGTCCTGGAGGAGTGCCTCGCGCTCGATCAGCTCGACCGTCGAGACCTCGATCCCGACCGAGAGCTCGGTGAGCGTCTCGGACAAGGTGCCGATCTCAATCTCGTACTTGCGCAGCTCACCGCGGGCCTGCTCCAGTGAGCGCGAGGCCTCCTCGATCTGCCGAGATGCGAGCTCGATCTCGAGGCCGACCGAGTCGATGTCGGAGGTGATGCCGCGCAGGCTGGCCGCGAGGGTGATCTGCTCACGCTGGAGGTCGGCGAGCTGCGCCCGCTGCCGAGCAAGCTCGGCCTCCAGGCGGCGCTGCTCGGCCACGGCCCCGTCCACGGTCGGGCCGTTGGCGTGCACCGGCGACTGCCACTGCGTCGGCGCGACGACGACGGTCAGCAGCAGGAGGGCGGCAATCCATGGCGCGGCGGGGCGACTGGCGATCGATTGACTCCGTGACCTTTCGAACACAGTCGATACTCCGACGCCATGGTCGCGAGGGCATGCGCGATGACGACCGGAACGAACCCCGAACACGCCGGGGAGGGCAAGGATACCCGACCTGTCCAGCCCGGCGCCAGGTGACCTTCAGCGACCCAGCAGCGTGACGGCGGCGGTCGCGGGTCCCAGCAGGTCAGGATCTCGAAGCAGAGTCACGACCGTGCCGATCACCAGGAACGGGCCGAACGGGATATAGCTGCGCATCCCCGCCCGGCGGGTAACGAGGAGACCGATGCCGACGACTGCCGACAGGAGCGCGGCGAGGAAGATGGCCACGAAGATCGCCGGCCAGCCGAGGAGCAGGGCCAGTGGGGCCACCAGCAGCAGGTCGCCGAACGCGACGCCGCCGCGGAGGGCGAGTCCGAGCACGCCGAGCACGGCGGTCGCCGTCACCGCCCCGATCAGCGCGTTGGTCCAGTCGACGCTCGGGTTGAACGGCACAAACGCTACGGCGATCAGGAGGAGCGGGTCGAGCAGGAGGTGTGGCAGTCGATGCTGCTCCATGTCCGTCGCGGTGAGCACCACCAGCAGGGCGAGGATGGCGAGGTGGACGGCCGTCGCCCAGGCAGGCAGGCTCGATCGCCAGGTCACTGCTCCGGCGGCGAGCCCCGCCGCGAGCGCCAGGGCGAGCGTGCGCAGGCCGGGCCGGCGACGCGACGGCTCATCCGGCGGCCAAACGCTGGCCAGACGCTCCGCGCCCGCCCCGAGGGCCGCGAAGGCGACGCCTACCGGGACGGCCACCAGCGCGGCGGTGGGCAGGCCGAAGAATCCGACCGCGGTGGCGACGAGCGTCACGCCGCTAGGCGTCCGCGGAGAAGTCGAGCGCCAGGCGGACGAGCGTCGACACGGCGGTCCCCAGCGCGCCCTTCGGGTTGTGTGCCTTGTCGGCGGTGAGGTAGGCGCTGCCCGCGATGTCGACATGCACCCAGGGCACCGTCACGAACTCGGACAGGAAGACGGCGCTCTTCAGGAGCGAGGCATCGCGGGACGCGGAGTTGACGATGTCCGCGTGGGCGGAGTCGAGCGCGGCCCGATACTCGGTGGCGAGGGGCATCTCCCAGAACCACTCGCCGGTGGCGTCGGCGGCTGCAAGGACACGAGCCCCGAGGTCCCGGGGCTTCGCGAAGTAGGCGCTGATCAGGTCGCCGAACGCGATCGCCGCAGCTCCGGTGAGCGTGGCCACATCGACCAGGTGCGTGGCGCCCTGGGTCTCCGCCCAATGGAGCGCATCGGCCAGGATCAGCCGCCCTTCGGCATCGGTGTTGATCACCTCGATCGTCCTGCCGTTCATGGCCTTGACCACGTCGCCGGGCCGCTGGGCGTTGCCGCCGGGCATGTTTTCAACCATTGGGGCGACCGCCATCAGTGGCGTGTCGGGCGCCAGGCGCGCGACGGTGCGGGCCGCGGCGATGACCGCGGCAGCTCCCGACTTGTCGAACTTCATCTCTTCCATGCCGGCAGGATCCTTAAGGCTGATGCCACCGGAGTCGAAGCAGACCCCCTTCCCGACGATCGCCAGCCGGCGGTCTCCGCCCTTCTGCCAGCCGGGCAGCTTCACCGCGATCAGCCGCGGCTCATGCGCCGAGCCCTGGCCGACGCCGAGCAGCGCGCCCATGCCCAGTGCGCGCATCTCCTCAACGCCCAGCACCTCGACCGTGCAGCCATCAGCGGTCAGCCCGCGAGCCACCTCGGCCATCTGCTCGGGATACAGGTCATTCGACGCGCGGTTGGCGAGGAGGCGGCCGAACTCCACGCCATCGGCAATCACCGCCGCGTCGTCCATCTGCTGGTCCGACGGGGCCTCATCGCCGACCAGGATCAGCTCCTCGACGCTGCGCATCATTGCGGCGGTGTCACGCACGCGGCCGTAGAAGGCGTGCGGCCGGAAGGTCCCCTGGCTGGCACCGATCGCCGCTGCCGTGAAGCAATCGGCGTCCTCGCCGTCCCGCAGCCAGAGGGCCATGCTGGTCGCGCCCGTCCCCTGCAGCCGTCGGGTTGCGGTCGATGCCACGCGCCGCGCTCGCCACGCGCCCACCCGGTGGGCACCTCCTCGACACGGAGGGGCT
>JBBDNI010000001.1:0-4487 GCA_040877645.1 Chloroflexota bacterium | reverse complement strand
GCCACGCGCCGCGACCGCGGCGCACGCCGTTCACGAGCAGGATCCTGGCCGATCCGATCCCCGTGGCATCGATCAGCGCCGTGTAGTGCTCGACGATGTTGAACTCGCCCCAATCGATGGCGCTTCTGATCGCTCCGCCTGTCGCCGCATCCAGCTCGGCAAGATCGGCAGGGAACTCGCGATCCTCGCGGTAGATCGGCACGGCGAGGACATCGGCCTGCACCTGGGCCGGAGGAATCGATTGGGCGCGAACGCGCATGCGGGGCTCCCCTTCGGATCGATCGGTCGCGGGAGTATAGATCGGGTCGGGAACGATTCAGAGGGCAGCAGGCGACAGCAGGTCCGCCAGCGCCGCACGCACATCGCTCGCCTCGCGGGCCAGGGCAGCCAGGCGGCGCAGCGGCGTGACCGTCACGGCGGCGCTCTCCTCGGCGAGCGTCACGGCGAGGGCATTGTCGGCGCCGCCGGCCAGCTTGGCGGCCTCACCGTATCGTGCCGCCGCCGCGGCAACCGCATCCGCATCGCCCTCGATGCTGGCAACGGCGATTCCGCGCGCCGCGTCGAGCAGGCGGACGATGACGGACTCCCAGTAGTGAAGCAGTGGCGGGCGGTCATCCCAATCCTCCAGTATGGCGAGCGGCGCGATCGCGTCGTCGAGGTGCTCGAGGGCCGCCGCGGGCCGATCTCCGTCGAGCGCGGCCACGGCGGCGCCAAGCGCGGCGACGACTGCCTGGGTGGCCGTGCGGCGCTCCACGAACACGGTCGCCGCATCAGCCGCCTCGCGCAGCTGCGCCGCGACGGTCAACAGCTCCGGTCCGCTGTAGGAGAGCTGACGAACATCCGAGCCGGGGGCAACCGACGCCGCCGTGCCGGCGTGTGCCTCGAGCGCCCGCCGAGCGGCATCAGCCGTCGCTGCATCCGCGTCGAGGAGGGTGGCAGCGGCCCGAAGGGCGGTCGCAGGGGGTCGATCGCCGCCACCGGTCAGCGCCGCGCCGAGGCGGGCCTCCTCGAGTGCGGCGTCGAGCGTATCGCTCAGCCGGGCCAGTAACGCATCCGCCGCGGTGGCCATCGCGGCCAGCTGCTCCCGCCGATGGGCACTGATCGGCGGATCGGCGCTGGTGGGATCCGCGGGTCGGAGACCGAGGCAGATCCCCACGGCCGCCACGACCGTGAGGAGCGCGAGCGCTCCGCGTGCACGGGCGCCACCTATCATCACCTGGTGGACCTCGATCGACTGCGGGCGCTCCCCAAGGCTGAGCTGCACCAGCACCTCGACGGCGCGGTGCGCCCCGAGACGGCCGTCGAGCTTGCGGCCGAGGCCGGCATCCCGCTGACCCTCGATGAGGCGCGGTCGCGCATGATCGGGCCTGCTCGCTGTCGGGACCAGGCCGAGCTGCTCACCTTCTTCGACCTGCCGATCTCGCTCCTCCAGACCGCTTCGGCGCTGCGTCGGGTGACCGCCGAGCTGGTCGAGTCGATGGCCGACGACGGCCTGCGGTATGCCGAGATCAGGTGGGCTCCCCGCCTCCATCTCGAGGGCGGCCTGTCGGTCGTGGAAGTCATCGAGGCGGTCGCAACCGGGATCGGCGAGGCGGCCGCGCGGATCGGGCCACGCACACCCTTCGTCGGGCTGATCGTCACAGCCATGCGCTCCCACCCACCCGGCGCCAACGTCGAGCTGGCCCGGACGGCCGCCGCCTTCGGTCCGCCGGTGGTCGGCTTCGATCTTGCCGGCCGCGAGGCGGAGTACCCGGCTCCACCGCACGCAGCCGCGTTCCTGGCGGCGGCGGCCGGCGGCCTGGCGCTGACCACGCACGCCGGCGAGGTGCCGGGTTCGGAGCGGATCCGCGAGGCGCTGGACCTGCGCGTCCGCCGCATCGCCCACGGGGTGACGACCGCCGCCGACCCGGAGCTGGTCGCGCTGGTCCGGGAGCGCGATGTCACGCTCGACCTGTGCCCGACCAGCACCGTGCAGGTCGGCATGATGGCCGACCTCGAGACATTTCCCCTGGCGGCGCTCCACCGCGCCGGTGTCAGCGTGACCATATCGACCGACGATCGGACCGTATCGGCCACGACCCTGACCGACGAGATCGATCGGATCGCCACCGCCCAACAGCTGACGCGCGAGGAGCTCGCAACGATCGCTGTCAACGCGTTTCGGCGAGCATTCGGCCCGCCGAGCGTGCTCCGACCGATGACCGATGAAGCCCAGCGCGAGTGGTCCGCGTGGGCGGCCGAGGGATCAGGCCTCACCTGAGGGAAAGCCCCAGCAACTGCGCGACGTCGAATGGGTCACGTGCCACGTGGTCGGGTCGTCGCTCACCGGTCAGCCCCGCTGCGGTCATGGCATCCGCGACACCGGTCAGGACCAGGATCGACCCGATTCCTGCTCGATGGGCGGCAACGACGTCCGCGTCGGGGTTGTCACCGATCGCCAGCGCACGGTCCGGCGCGACGCCGGCCGCCTCCAGGATGGCGAGGAAGATCCCCGGCTCGGGCTTGCCGATGACCAGTGGGTCCACCCCGCCGGCGGCCCGCAGTGCGGCGATGATCGACCCCGCGCCGGGGAGGAACCCGTCGGGTGTCGGGTAGCGCAGGTCGGCATTGGTGGCGACGAAGCGGGAGCCGGCGCGCAACGCGGTCGCCGCGGCTGCCAGGCGCCGATAGTCGAACGCCGGATCAAGGCCGGCAATGACCGCGTCGTAGCGCTCGGACAGCGGACCGCCGTCGTACGTCGCGCCGACCGCATCCGAAGCGGCGGTCGCGGTCAGCCCGGCGGCCCGCAGCTCTTCGAGCATGCCGGCGGCGCCCACCACGAGGACGTCGCGGACCTCCGGAGCGTGGGCGCGCAGGTGGTCGATGGTTGCCGACGTCGAGGTCACGATCTCGTCGACAGTCGCCCCGATCCCCATGCCCACCAGGCGCGCAACATACGCGTCTCGGGTCGCCATCGAGTTGTTGGTGGCGAATCGGATCAGCACGCCGCGCTCTCGGAGGGCTGCCACCAGCGCCGCGGCCCCGTCGACGGCCGATGCGCCGCGATAGACGACCCCATCGAGGTCGAAGATCACCAGGCGGGGCAGACGAGCGAGCGACCGATCCATGCCAGTCGATCATACGGGCGCCCTTTCGCATGCCGATGGGCGCCGGGGCAACCGCACAATGGGCTTGAGTGTCTGGTTGACAGCGCGTTATGATCGCCCGGATTCGCGCCGGCCTCGCCCTCGGGCCAGAACGCGACATCCCGTCGCGATCGGATGCGGCGCCGGCAACAGTGATTGAGGGGAGAAGGAGAATCAATGCGGAAGCAGCGATGGCTCGGCGCGAGCGCCGCCCTCGTATCGTTGATGCTGGTATTGGCAGCCTGCTCGACGCCGGGAACGTCGGAGGCCCCCGGGGAGTCCGCCGCGGAGTCAGCGGGCGGATCGGTTGCACCTGCGGGCTTCAAGGCCTGCGAGGTCAGCGACACCGGTGGAATTGATGACAAGGGATTCAACCAGAACGCCTATGAAGGCCTCCAGAACGCGGAGACCGATCTGGGTGTCGAGATTGCATTCCTGGAGTCCACCGCGGACACCGACTACCAGCCCAACATCAATGCCCTGATCGACGACGGGTGTGACCTGGTAATCACCGTCGGCTTCCTGCTTGGCGATGCCACCCAGGCTGCCGCGGCCACGAACCCGGACCAGCTGTTCGCGATCGTCGACTTCGCATATGACCCGGCCAAGCCGAACATCCTTGGCCTCGTCTTCGACACGAAGTCGGCCTCCATGCTCCAGGGCTACCTGGCGGCAGGGATGACCACCACCGGCAAGGTCGGCACCTTCGGTGGGATCCAGATTGGCCCAGTGGTTGACTTCATGAACGGCTTCGCGGCCGGCGTGGCGTACTACAACGACGCGCATGGAACATCCGTGGTGCTGCTCGGCTGGAATCCGGCGACACAGACCGGCTCCTTCACCGGTGACTTCGAAGATCAGGACAAGGGCCGCACGACGGCCACAGCTCTGATGCAGGAAGGCGCCGACATCATCTTCCCGGTGGCCGGCCCGGTCGGCATCGGGGCGATGGCAGCCGTCAGCGACAACCCGGCTCAGCTCGACCCGGCACCGATGTTCATCGGCGTCGACGTCGACCAGTACATCTCCGTCCCAGGCAACGAGGCGATCATGCTGTCGAGCGTTCTGAAGCGCATCGACAACGCCGTCTTCGATGCCGTTGAGACGGCCATGGGCCTCGACGGCCTGTGGACCGAGAACCTCTACGTTGGCACCCTCGCCAACGAGGGAGTCGGCATGGCCCCGTTCCACGACTTCGAGGATGCGGTCCCAGCCGAGCTGGTGACTGAGATCGATGGGCTGAGGGCAGCACTGATCGCGGGCGACGTCGCCGCGGACGATTGGTCCGGCCAGCCGCCGCCAAGCCCGGCTTCGTAGTTCCGACCTAGTCGTCAGCCGCTAGCAAGATCGACAGGCGGCCCT